>JAHIFE010000234.1 GCA_018901125.1 Pseudomonadota bacterium
AATGCCTTGCTGGCTTTATGTTGGAGCAGATGGTATCCAATTCTGATCAAGATGTTGTAAAATACTATTTGCAGGAATCAAAAAGATCAATAGAAAGATTGTATGGTCTAATCCGCACTTTCAAGGCTATTTAAGCGAAAAGACAATCTACAATATATTGTGTGCTGGGGGCATCTACAAGATAACGCATTGTAAATTTCCACCTAATCTCACCAAATTTGGCAGGCAATCTCACCATTTTATTTTATCGATTATATTTTTAAAGAATCTCAATATTATTCGAATCGCTGCTCACGCCTATTGTCCAGTTTCGCCTCCTGCTCCCGGTTTTTGCGGATCGATTTTTCGATAAGAGAAAGTTTGAGCCTGGCACACTCACACACCTCATGTGAAGGGTGCTCCAAAAGCTCGGCGAAAGCCTTTGATCGAGTTTCAAGAATGTCTGCGAGTGAGCCTGACCAACCACTTCTAGGCCACGTTCCCCCGAATATAATTTCAACAATGTCGACTGGTCTTTCTACTGCTTCTAAAAACGCCTTGATATGACCGCTAAGATTGACATTCTTCGGATTGTCTAATGGATTTTTTTCTTTGTCATTGGAGGAGTAACACGAAACCGCGCCAGCGACTTTCATTATCCGATCTTGGTTTCCGTCACACCAATTCAACAAACGATCCACTGGAACATGCGGCGCGTTTCTGAAACAATGTCTCAAATCAAAGATCGATTACACTACAAGCCGGAATAGGGTTAAGATTAAGAATTAAAGATTTCATGCTTTCTGTCAAGGAAAATTGATTTTGCCGGTTCACCTCCTTTCGAAAACGACGCTGGTTAATAAGATCGGCTTTACGGCGGGCGACGATTTGCTCGCGAAGGCCCAAGTGGCATTGATCGGGAGTTACATAATCAATCCCGGAATGCAGATGTTTTGAATTATACCATGACAAATAATGGTTAAAGTATTCAAGCGCCTGCTCCAGATCCAAAAAACGGCCAGGATATTGAGGAGCTCCTTTAACCGTACTGAACATGGATTCGATAAACGGATTATCATTGGGGGTCCGTGGCCTGGCAAATAATTGAGGCATATGATGATCCTCAAACATTCTCTTTATTGGCTTGGCTTTCATTTGACGCCCTCTGTCATTAATGATTTCCGGGCGTTGGTCTTCCGGAAGATCGAGGATGTTTTCATCGATTAGCCCTTGTTCCAAAAGATATTGAGCTTCTTTGGACGTTTGATGCCAACTGACCAACCAGGCAATGGCTTTTCGAGAATATTCATCAAGGAGCAGATACAAATAGAGATAAAGCCCTTTTTCATAAGTTAAAAGGTAACTGATATCCCAGCACCACCGTTGATTCGGGCCAATGAGTTCTTTACGAACCGGAGGGATTGATCGCCCATTATGCCAGCCGTGGTGGCCCCTCATGCTCATGAGATTTGCAGAGACCAAAATGCGATATACGGAAGAGAAAGATACAAAAAATATCCCTAAATCCCAAGCTGTTACAGCAAGTATGCGGTGGGATAGGTCTGCAAACTCTTCTTTTATTGCCATGTTCAAAACTATCTCTCTTTCATTCGGCAAAAGCTTGTGGATCGGCGCCATTGAGCCCGGTTTGCGATTCCGCAGGTCATGGCCATCTTTCATTTTTGTTTGCCATCGAACCACTCGGCGGCGGTTAATTCCCCAAACCCCACAAGTTCGAGTGGCAGAAAGACCGTTTTGTTTGGCTTGCGCATTTATCATGATAATCTCTAATTTCTGGTCCTGGCGTAACCAACGGCCTTTTACCTGTCCCACGAACCCCCATTGTTTTTTTTTCGAAGGATTGCCAATTCCACTGCCTGATCAGCCAAGGCCCGTTCCTTTTCTTGCAGGTCCCTTTTCAGGCATTCATATTCTTCGACAGGGACACTTTTTTGTTTCGCCCCGGATCGGTGGCCGCCCAAACGATCAAGAGCACCTTCTTTCACTTGGTTCCGGATACGGACCAGATCTGAGGAATAGATCCCCTCACGTCTTAGTATTTCACCGACCGGTGTATTGCCAGATTGAGATTCTAAAAATATTTGGAACTTTTTTTCAGGAGATAAGAAACGCCTTTTCTTTTTGTTTTCATCGGCACTCATGGTTTGCTCCTTTCATCTCGGCGGCGCCTCGCTCATGGGGTAACTCCGGTCGCCCTACGGGCTCCCTCCGTTACCCCATGAGCGAGATCATACCATATAGTGTAATTCAAGCAAACTTTTGAGTCATAAATTCAGAAACGGCGGGCGAGTGAACTGGCGATGCTTAAACTCGATGACTTCAACCCGCATCAAAAAACGCTAGGCATCCTGGGCAAGGGAAACAAATTTCGATTGATCGAACTTGAGCAAAAAACTACTGATCTGATAAAACTCTATATCAGCAAATATCGGTTAAAACCAAAGCCGTTTTATCAGCACCGGTTATTTGTCAGCAAACATGGAAAAGGATTTACCCGGCATGGAGTTTACGGTATCTGTAAGAAATATCTCTCAAGGGCTCTGAATCCAAAGCGCTTTAAAACTATAAATCCAGTGCATAGCTTCAGACATTCATGCGCGGTGAATATGCTTGCGCAAGGCAATTCTATATCTGATGTTAAGAATCGTTTGGGGCATGAAAGTATAGAATCCACAAAGGTTTATTTACATATGGATTTAAGGAACAAGCGGGAAGTGCAGAGAAAATATTTGAAGTATCTTCAATCTACTATCACTCATGATCCGAAAATAGATGAACTGGTTGGTTGGGAAAATAAAAAAGAAACTTTGGCCTGGCTGGACAGCCTTTAAAAAGGAGCAGTGTGTCTTGATCAGATAAGCAAAGGTTCCTTTTTACGGAAAAAATTATGTTGTCAACGAAATCGAATGATGCTCGAAAATATTTATAACTGTCGAATATTATGATCGA
>JAHIFE010000235.1 GCA_018901125.1 Pseudomonadota bacterium
AAGCTCCTGTTGAAGCATTTCCCCGCTATCGGTACGCTCTTGCTCTTGTTCCCAGCACCATGGACAGATATCATTACTATTATTAATAACCTGGAAGCATTTTTTGCCAATGCCGTTACCGAACATCTTAATCATGCTATGATTCATAAACTCTACAGTAAAATCATTGGCGATAACATAAATACCATCTTCCAAATTATCTAAGATTGCATTTAACTTCTGTTTTTCATAATCCATGCTTTGCCTCAAGGTTAGTATTTATGATTTACAGTCTTGGCCATAACAGGCATAAAACAACATACATCCTTCTTGTCATAAAAGCAAAAAACCGATATAAAATAATTCAGGTTCTTCTCACAATTATTAAGGTTTCATGGGTTGTTACCTTTCTTGACATTATTGCATCATGTCAGTATTATGCTGACATATACTATGCAATTTATAATATATTTAGTTATCGTGCAATAGCAAAAAGAATTTTGCTTATTATATTAAGACCTTGTAAAATGGCCTTCTATTCAAATTGTGCTTCATCTTTTCCTTCGATAAGCTAATTGTAAAATGCATTTTACACATCCCAAGGCATATCAAAACAAATGATGAAGCTTATCTGATCAATATGAAAGATTATATACGCTCTCAAATGATGTTAAAGTTCAAGGATTTTAAAAATGATTGATACCAGTAAATTTTGTCCTGAATATCTGTTGTCGGCTATTCCGCAACCTTTTGATATTGCAAAAAAGGCTAAAACGCTTGATGAGTTCAGGCGTGAGCTGTCCGGTTATGTTCATACCATGCATTACGAAATATTGGACGATTGTGACTCATTAAGCGAAAGAAGAATCATTCGGATCAGGGATTGCGCAAGAGTCATCAACCGGATATTTACCCGCCAATCGGAAGAAAAAGCAAAATTTTCCGTGTCCCAGGCTATTTTCGATATAGCCCATAACATTGTGCACCCGGATTTGTCTTATGCGTTTTATGCTGAAATACTATATCTGTTCTTGGGTTTACAGGGCAAAGGACCTCATGCACGTTATGCAGACTCGTATCTGGAGCCTAGCCGTCTTGAAGGACGGGAAGCTGCTATTGAGCGAAGCAATCAACTTGATGCTCTTTCCGTTGAAGTGTCCCGGCAAACAGATAAATACACTGATGGCTTAAACGAAGACGCAGTATATCGACGCAGTATGCGAAAAAAACATATTATGAAAAAACTTGGTGCCTCGCTTGAAAACTGGCATGACTGGCGCTGGCAGTTTGAACATGTTTTGCGCGACATTCAACAGATTGAAACTCTTATAACACTGTCTCAGAGTGAAGCTATTGCTATCGAAAAAGTAAGAAAAAACAAAATTCCTTTTGGAATAACTCCATATTATCTTTCTCTTATGGATGATGACCCTGATTCAGGAAGAGACCGATCCATCCGCGCCCAGGTTATCCCTCCTTCTACATATATAGAACAGCTTGCAACAAGAGTTAACCAGAACAAATCCTGTTTTGATTTCATGTGTGAAAGCGACACTTCCCCGATAGATCTTATAACCCGCAGATATCCCGGAATCTGTATCTTTAAACCATTCAATACATGCCCTCAAATTTGCGTTTATTGCCAGAGAAACTGGGAGATCGAAGACGCAATGATGCCAGGGGCTTTGGCTTCAGACCAAAAAATTATGGAGGCTGTTTCATGGATTAAAGCACATCCTGCTATCCATGAAGTTCTCATTACAGGCGGTGATCCGCTTGGAATGACTGACTACGACATTAACCGTATAATGGCTTTGATAGCAGACATACCATCTGTTGAACGCATTCGCATAGGCACCCGGACGTTGGTGACGGCCCCCATGCGATTTACGGACACACTGGCAGATATTCTGGCAAAATACCGAATACCCGGGAAAAGGCAGGTTGCTGTTGTCACTCATGTTCAGCACGCATATGAGCTGACTCCCGAAACGCTCAAAGCCGTTGAAAAATTAAAAACCAGGGGAATTCAGGTTTTTAACCAGCTTGTGTACACATTTTTTGTTTCAAGGCGTTTTGAAGCTGCATTCCTAAGGAAAACTCTGACCAGATGCGGCATTGAACCATACTACACTTTCAATACAAAAGGTAAGGAAGAAACTATTGAATACAGGGTTCCAATAGCGCGTCTTCTTCAGGAACAAAAAGAAGAGGCGCGCCTGCTTCCGGGTCTTGCCCGAACTGATGAAGCCGTATATAATGTTCCAGGCATGGGAAAGAACTACCTGAGAGCTGTTCAGCACAGAGATCTTATTTCAATATTACCGGATGGATCCCGCCTTTATGAGTTCCACCCCTGGGAAAAAAATATTACAAAAACACTTTCAACTTACATAGGCCAGGATGTACCTATCCTTGACTATCTTAACAGACTTGAAGACGCAGGTGAAGATCCGGAGAATTATAATACAATTTGGTATTATTTCTGATGCATGCTTTTTAGAAAAATACTGACGAAAAGGTGAGAAGCGGCAATAAATACTTCAACCATTGCTTTGGAGGTATCCACTTTATCGTCATTTTCATCAAGCTTAATATCCATATGATTTATTACTATTTTAGCCACCTCGGAAAAGCCAAGTTCTTCTAAAATGGCAGCTCCGGCCTTATCGTGTTCAGGTTCTTTTCGCGCCAGATCGTGAAATAATCCTGCTGCAAGAACAAGTCCTTTTTCCTTTTCTGACATATTTATAACGCTTGCCAGATAAACTGCAACGGAGGCCACTTGCCTTGAGTGTTTAATAATCTTAGTATCCACGAACCCTCGCCCATAGAAAAAAGAGTAACGATTATATTTCCTGTAAGCAGAAGGAGGTTTTTACAAAACCATTAAATATTAATCACCTTATCCGCCAATTGCATGGAAGTTACGATATCTAACATATTGGTGGTCTCGCCCACCTTCTTTTTTTCAAGAAGTTTGAAATGATCCAGACATGTTCCGCAAACAAGAATGGTAATTCCCGATTTTTCAAGTTCTTCCAAAGAAACGAGATCCTTTGCGCCATCTACTGTCAGCTTTACTCCATTGTTTAAGAAAACCAGACGCCAGAGTTCCCTTCCGATCTCCTTTAAAGTCTTTAGAAAAGCCGTCATAAGTTTTGCTCCAAGCTCATCGTCTCCATGACCGATACGATCAGTAGTTACCATAACCATAATTTTTGCATCTTGGCTTTTTGAGATTTCCGGCGCTTTCTTTTGCATCACAGCCTCACCTTCACGCTTACCTGAAATGCAATAATCCGATCCGTTCCGTTTCTCAGACACCTGATATTTCTGTGATTTCAAAAACCGGCTTACATTTTGTCTTGCTGCTTCATTATCTACAAGCACTTCAATTAAAACCGGAGATTCACTATCTATTGCAGCCTTTGTTTGCAGAACAGGTGCAGGACATGAAAGGCCACGGGCATCTATATCTTTTTTCATGGTGTTTCCTCTTTAAATTTAATTCATATGATCTTGATTTTTTCTTTAGGCTCCGTCCTTACTTCTCCGATGATCTCAGCCCATAAAATCCCTTTTTCTTTTAATCTATAAAGAAGATCTTTTGAGCTGTCTTGTGCAACACAGATTAACAGCCCGCCGGATGTCTGGGGATCAAAAAGAACATCCTGAATCAGGATATCAACGGAGGTTGAAAAATCAACCATATACTCACGGAATTTCCGGTTTTTATACATCCCGGCCGGTATTAATCCCATAGCTGCATATTCCAATGCTTCTTTTAATATCGGCACACGGTTTGCCTGGATATGGACGCCCAGACCTGATCCGGCAACCATCTCAGCCAAATGTCCAAGAAGCCCGAATCCGGTAACATCCGTGCAGGCATGTACCGGAAAGTTCATCATAACTTCCGCCGCATCGCGGTTTAAAGTTGCCATAAGCCGGGTTACAGTATCAATAAGCTCGTCGGATGCAAGGCCTCCTTTTATAGCAGTATTTATAATACCGGTGCCAAGCGGCTTGGTGAGAATCAGCTGATCTCCTGCTTGCAAATTCTTCTTTGTCAGCACCCGTGCCGGATGCACAAATCCTGTAACCGACAACCCGTATTTTAATTCCTTATCCTCAATGCTGTGACCACCTATAAGGACAGTACTTGCTTCCGTCAACTTATCAACCCCGCCCTGGATTATTTGACGCAAAATGCCTATATCCATAGACTTGATCGGAAAACCGACCAGATTCATGGCTGTTTTTGGCGTTCCTCCCATGGCGTAAACATCACTCAGTGCGTTGGCAGCAGCAATCTGTCCGAACCAGTAGGGATCATCCACAATAGGAGTAAAAAAGTCCACCGTCTGGATCAACGCCAGATCATCTGAAATCCTGTAAACACCAGCATCATCCGCCCGGTCCAAACCTACGATGACGTTTTCATCGGTTGGAAACACCATACCGCACAATGCCCTGTCCAGGTCCCCTGGAGCAAGCTTGGACGCTCAGCCGGCACCTGTCACTGTCTCGGTAAGCCGTAATTTTTTGGTATCTCCCATTGAATTTGTCCTTATAGTAAAACTTTTATTTCAATATTATTGCTGATAAATACAAAATCCATTGATCATTCCCCGGCAAGAAGCGCTGCTCCGAATGCTCCCACCATCTCGGGATCATCGGGAACCAAAATCCTGCGACCAAGTTTATCAGCAAGCATATTACACATACACGAATTTTTTGCCACTCCGCCTGTAAAAACTATTTCTCCTGCCGACGACACACGATTAATCATGCCGGTTGCCCGGCGTATAACGCTATTGTGCAAACCCTTTGCGATTTCACACCGGTTGCAACCTTTGGCTATAAGGGAAACAACTTCAGATTCGGCAAAAACCGTACACATGCTTGAAATATTAACATCGTTTTTTGCCAAAAGCGCTTCTTTGCCAAAGTCGTCAATATCAAAACCTAATGTTTTTGCCATAATTTCCAGAAATTTTCCGGTACCGGCGGCGCATTTATCATTCATTTCAAATTTTTTAACCTTGCCGGTGTCATGCAGCGAAATTGCTTTGCTATCCTGACCTCCGATATCAAGCACCGTTCTGGCATCAGGAAAAACTGCAATAGCGCCTCTGGCATGAGCTTTAATTTCCGTAATCGTGGGCATATCAAAGCATGACCCGATCAGAGCCCGTCCATAGCCGGTTGCCAGAATCCTATCATATGATATAGTTTTTAACAGGCCCCTTGCCTGTGAAACAGGATCATAGCTTGTGTCGGTTTTTAGACTGTATGTGATTTTATCAGCTTCAATAACAACAAGTTCAATTGTACGAGAGCCAATATCAATTCCTGCGCACTTCATAATCGTATTTATTATAACACACTATTAATTGGTTTATATGCTTTCAAAAAGCGCTTCGATTCTTGTTTTGAGCTGACCTATATCACCATCGGAGTAATCCGTTTCTATTTTAAGAAACGGCAATAAATGATTATTGGTCACATGATTGCCGACTTTGTATGATTCTACATTATAGGAGTGACATGCCTGAAGCACAAAATCAATCACTACATCCGGTTTAAATTTTTCTATTAAAACAGACAAATCTTCCAGTCGTTTTGTATTCGGTGTCATACAGGAACAGGGAATTTTTAAATACCGGTCAGCCATGGCAGCTATCGGATCACCTGTATTTTCATCGAATCTGCCCATAAAAGTCTTCATTCCGGTGCATGAATCCGGCGCAACAACTATGCCGCCGGACTCTTCAATCACTTTAAATACTTTTGTTGCATCACCGCCTATAGGACAACCTGTAACCAATACACGGACAGAATCAGGCTTGCCGAAATAAATTCCGTCTTTAACACGCATGTCCAGTTTTTCAATCAATTGCTCAAGAACAGGAATTATTTCCTGGCCGGTTGAGGGTTGCGCCAGAAAAGCAACATCATACATCTCCTGCCAGCTTATAACCGGAGGTTTAATTGATGCATAATCAAATATTTTTTGCATCAGTGCATTTTTCCTGTTTGACGCCTTGAGCGCTGTTTCAATTTTTTCATCAGATGTACTGCGGTCAAAAGTTTCTTCAAGAAATTTTTGAACTTTAAGAATCATTTTTTTCCAGTTTTGCACAGCTTCAATTTGATCCGGCACCTGCGGCAAATCCATAACAAAAGTTGATTTAACTTCCGAAATAAGTTCAAACATTTTTTTCTTACCATCACAAGTGGTTTCGGCAATAATCGCCTGAGACATAGCAAAAAAAGGGCAGGTCCCTTCAATGATAAATCCATAGCTTGATTTTATAAGAGGACAAAGATTTGCCGGCAAAACCGTTTCCGCAGCTTCTATCGGAATTTTTGAAAAAGCGCACAAACTGGCAGGCACAATCCCCATGGACTGAATCAGTTCTATCGGCGCATATCCGCAGTAGATGCCGACAATGGGATCTCCTTTTTCTTTGTGACCATGCAAATAATTAAGTACTCTTTTGGCTGGCTCGCCGTCATATCCGTCATCCATTAATGGAACAATTTTCATATCCGTTTTTTCTGATTGCATTAATTATACCCTGAATTCTATTTGATTAGTTCCACAAAAGCTTCTATTTTTTATCTTCTTGATAGAAACCATCAATTTTTTTAATATTATTTTATTACAGGCAAACTCATTGAGATATACTATTTATTTGATATTCCTCTCACCGATATCATCTGCGTGTCAAATAGATAGTATTAATATCTACCGGTATAACTCATAGAATTGTTCAATAATGGCTTACAAAAGGGATTTCCTTAATTCCACTTTTATTAAAGAGGGAAAATATTAAAGCCTATGCTGATTAGTAAGATTAAGGCTTAAGTAAACAATATTTAGTAATAAGTTGATGTTTTCGTTTCCATGATATATTCCAAATACAAAATCGCAAAATGGATTTCTGTAACAATTTATTAAATACTGATTGATATGTGCACTGAAGAAATGATCCGGATATAACAGATGTATGTTTTTACCTATAGTTGCTCCTTCCATTTGGATACTTTGTACTCAGATTCTCAGGGCTGTTTCCATGGCGTAAATCAATATCATATTGGTTTTGCTTCTGTTTCGCATATAACGCTGCTGTGGCATGAAAACTGCTAATAATGCGCGTATTAAATGCGCATAAATAACAAAGAACGGGGGAACAACGAAAGAGAAAACAGTGCGCTGATTCCCTTCAGGATTATGGCAAGAGATATAGATAATCAGTTGTGTAAAGTATTAACAGTTACTGTTTAAATAAGGTTAACTTAATAGAAAGGGGGTGATTACAATATGAAGAAAATTCTTTTGGTAATTTCAATAATGTTTGTTATTGGTTTGGTGGGTTGTGCAACAACCGCTGATATCGAGAAATTAAAGGCACAAGAAATGGAGATTAATGCAAAAGCTGATCAGGCATTACAGGAATCACAGGATGCCAAGGCAGCCGCAATGAAGGCATCCGATGCCGCAGCCAACGCCGAAAATGCTTTAAAGCTTGCTGAGGAAAGAGCGCAAAAAGCTGAGGAAAGGGCGCAGAAATCTGAAGCCATGTTTGAGAAATCAATGAAGAAGTAAATCATTTTTATAAAATGCAATTAATTGTGCTTTAGAGTCCGGAAAGAGTGGTAGCAGGTTTTTAAACCGCAATAGTGAGCGCATTCCCCGCTGCTTGCGGCGGGGTCAGCGAATAAATAATTGAATGATATTCCCTACGGTCGAAGATTTCCCGTTGCTCGAAGCGGGGAACTTTATTTCATACCACCTCTTATTTTTATGTTGGTTTTCAAATCGTACCGGTCTATCTAACATTTTAAAACGTTAATAATAATAAATATCGAATTCAAACCTATAATATGGTAGATGTTCTGAGATACAATAATAAGAAGAAAAAGCTGTTTGGTTCTGCGATCATCAGACAAATTATAAATAAATAAGAAGGCATATATGGGGAAAAAGCAAAGCAGGATATATAAATATCTTTGCTTTTTTTTTGTCTGCATCATAATAATATCCGTTCTTATATACGGGTGCAGTCACTTTGACGGTGGTTTTCCGGCCAGGTCAACTTTCAAAGAAGCAAATGATTTTTTCATACAGGGGTTTTACAATGCATCTTTAAAAAAATATGAGCAGATTATTGAAAAATATCCCATGGCTGGAGACAAGGCTCTTTTTGAGATGGGCATTATTTATATGTTTCCAGGAAATGCCTTAAAAGATTATCAGAAATCTCTTAAATGTTTTGATAAACTCATTAAAAATTACCCGGAAAGTGCTTACAGGCCGGATACTGAGGTAATAATATCTTTTATCAATAATGCTATAATTAATGATAAGAGGATTATTACGCAACAAACACAAATCGAGTCTCTCGGACGAGAGGTTAAATACAAGACAGACGAGATTGTTACACTGAAAAAAATGACCGAGCCTCTCGAACGGGAGGCTAAAAGCAATGAATATGAGATTGTTGAGCTGCAAAAAAAAATTAAAGCACTCAAACAATACATTTTTGCAATCGAAAATGGACCAGCTGATAAAATTCTGATAGAAAAAAAAGAACGACAATTGACGTTGATGTCAAAAAACAAAGTACTCAAGACATACAAAATAGCCTTGGGGGGAAACCCGGATGGTCCGAAAGAAAGACAGGGCGATTACAAAACCCCTGAGGGAACTTACTCCATCGATTCAAGAAACAATAGCAGGCGTTATCACTTATCTCTTCATATTTCCTACCCGAACGAGAACGACAAAAAGCGAGCAAAAGAACTTGGTGTTTCTCCCGGCGGTGACATCGTGATCCACGGCATTAAGAATGGTTTCTCGTGGGTTGGTGATTTTCACACAAAGTTTAACTGGACTAAAGGGTGTATTGCCGTTACAGATGAAGAGATAGAAGAAATAGACAAGTTGGTGCCAAACGGTACAATTGTTGAGATAAGGCCATAGAAAATGATTTTTACTTCTTCTTCACTAAACAGGATATTATATTTTACCCATGCGCCAAATCATTAACTTGCCTCCCTTATCCAATAGACTTAGTATTATAGCTCTGTTTATCATCATCTTATTTGTAAATGGATGTGCTGTATTTGGAAAAGTTCAGGTTAAACCCTGGCATTCTCCAAGCTATCCGGAAGAAGAAATTGAACGAAATAAATTTTTAGTTGCAAAAGATGATGACGTTATCGGCCGGTTGTCATTCATCAGGCTTGAAAAGGATGATACGCTACCGGATATCGCGAGACATTTCAGCCTGGGAATCAATGAAATCAGTACAGCCAATCCAGGAGTAGATATATGGGTGCCCAGGGCCGGAGAACGTATCTTGTTACCTCTGAACTTTATCTTGCCTGACGCTCCCAGAAAAGGCATCGTGATCAACTTAGCCGCTATGAGGCTCTTTCAATTTAAAAGTGATAGTAAGTCATTGACGGTGTCGACCTACCCGGTCGGTATCGGTACTACAGAGCGGCCTACGCCCATGGGTCAAATGTATGTGAAGCACAGGATGATCCGACCGACCTGGCATGTGCCTGCCTCAATTTCTGAGGATCATCGGAAAAAAGGAGATCCTCTACCCGCTATAGTTCTGCCGGGACCGGAAAATCCCTTAGGAGAATATGCGCTATATTTAAGCAAGTCGAGTTATTTGATACATGGAACCAATAAACCATCCAGCATTGGTCTTAAGGCAACCAATGGCTGCATCAGACTCTATCCTGAAGACATAAAGAAGCTCTACAAGGACTCTTCGATTAATACACCTGTACTCATCGTTAACCAGCCATATCTTATAGGTCAGCATAATGGATTAGTTTACCTGGAAGCTCATACTCCATTAGAAGGCTCGGACGCTGCTGAGTTAGAGAAGATATATGCAAAATTGAGAAGTATTGAAAATAAATCGGCACGTACTCTTGACCGGAAGAAAGTTAAGGCAGTACTGGCCGAAGCCCGGGGAATTCCTGTTCCCATATTAGAGACCAGTCAAAGAAGCAAAGAAGGAGCTGAGAAAGCCATAGAAGTCAAGCATCCGGCCAAACTTTATGCTAAACCGGCAATACCGGAACTGAAAATGGATGCTTGGTATGTTTTAGCTGCCCAAATGCAAGATGAGATTGATGCTTTAAGGATTGCTGCCATTATTAACCACCAGGGCCCACAAATCCCTGCAAGAGTGATATCAAAGAGTGATAATAGCTACCGTGTTATCGCCGGCCCGTTCAATAATATCAGCGAAGCCAAGGATGCCGTCAAACGTTTGAAAATTGATTTGGAAATAGACGGTAAATTAATTGAACCTGTCAGGAAGAGATAGTCTATCACACTTTTTTTATCTCAACCATTCAAGTATTTAAACCGTCAAGCCAGAGCATCAGGCTCTCAGCGCCAGATATTCATGTTGTTAGGATTTTAAGTTAATATGATTATGGAGATGTGTTTCTAAAGGTCATAATTGTCATAATTGGGGCCACCTATTAACGGGTTGTTGCCCAAACAAATTTGAGTTTATTAAACAATACTTGTTTAAGGCATAGTTTATTTATAATAAAGTACTATTATTATTAATAGTGCTTGCAAGTAAAATATACTTCTGTTATAAATTATATAATTAATTATAA
>JAHIFE010000236.1 GCA_018901125.1 Pseudomonadota bacterium
ATGGTCGGTCATAGGTTGGGTTCTCCTTTGTAACACGTTAATTTGTTTACCTAAACCAACCTATACACTAGTTAAATCAAAAAGTCTAGAATTATTTAATGATTACAGCATGTTATTTTTATGCACTTGCTTGTATCGTTTTTTAATATGATATGTAATTGATGCAAACCTTCTAACCAACACTTTTAATTACACCCTTGAATCTGGGTTTTCTGGACTTGCCTAAAGATAAATGGAAAGAGCTGGCTAATACCATTGAAAGCGAGCTTCATAAATAAGAAAGACTATTTCCAACAGATCCTGAGATTGAAACGCTTGCCGGGCATTATTCCAAAGTAATCATCAAAGAACAGCTCCGTCATGCAGGAAGAAATAAAACAGCTTTCGATCTGCCCCCTCTGTATGAAAGGGTTGACATTCACTCGGTTTCAACAACCGACAGCAAACCATATACAAAAGTTTGAACTTAAAGCAGCAACCTTTGAGCAGTATAAAAATTAAAACGCCCCTGAAAAGCTGATTATCAAACAATAATGTAGTGAGGAATATTTTAGCTTATTCATCTTATCGTATTGCTTTTATTTGTTATTCATAAAATAGTTGTCGAACTTGGGGTAAAGGTGCACTTCGAGCTCGTATAGTTTAACTGCCAAAGATTCTATACTCAGCGCGTATAGGTTAGAGGTTGCAGTTTCTTTGGATTTTGCAACACTTACTCGCGGTGTTTCAATACCTTCTTGGTGCCTGAGCAGTTGCACAGTCTCTAAATTTAATGCGTGTATGTTTTTAGATATTTCAATAAGAAAGGCAGTCCTATCATTATCTTGGCCATAGATTTCTATTCGCGATCACTGCTCCAATTTTGCCAGTATTTCTGGAGCATTACAGTATCGGTTCAATTCTTCCGTCAACGCACTGGAAGCCCAAGACAGAATTGCTATTGTTGTACTGTACACGCTCAAGCTATTTAACATTTTTCGCTGCCCATTCACGCTGTGCGGCAATAAAATCAGTCAATGTAGAAAAATCGATCGTTAACCTGACATCAACAATTTTTCCATCCCGCGTTATAAAACGCCCTGCAATAGGTGCATCAAGTTTTTTACCCGTTGCAAGAGTACCAACTCGATGATAAAAGATCCAAAACGTCGTCCCTACTACTTTTCCATCCACGCGATCCAGATGAAAGTCGGGCATCAACTCATAAGAAACACTATCCCTCGCTTTGGAGGCATTCTCGTTATCCTCTTTTGAAACCATCCCATCACCAGGCAGACCGTTAGGCTCATGAATAATATTTGCCCCGCTATCACTCCACAAATCAGTGACAGCAATCGAATAGGTTTCGGGCGATGTCATCGCCGCCGCACACACCTTGTTTGCCATTTTGTGTGTTTGGGTTAACGCGTCATCAGACATATTAGCGAGCGACGGACAGCCACCCGAAGTTTGCGCAGCGAAGGCAGAGTGACTTGCAACTTCAGGGAGCTCTGTTGGCACAGAGGCGCACCCAGATAAGAACAAAACTATCATTGCTGAAGCAACTAATATTTTATTCATCGGTTTTCCTTTTCGTTGGTGAGTATAATTGATCGATTAGATATCTTATCGGCGGGCATAAGGCGCGGCGGCTTTTGCCGTCGCCCTTAATGCCCTTGACTTTCATTATAAAACGGGACGTTGCGAAGACCTCAATAATTATTAATGATATATTAATCTTCGTTTTTCCATGTAATTTGAAATTCTATTTCCTCTTCAATGCCATCTCTTTCATGTTCAACATTAAATTTTGCGCGTACTGGTACGTATATTCTTTCACCAGCAATCTGAATTTCGAATTTATCTCCATTCTCAATTGCATCAGCAAGTCTTCTCAATTTGGCAACGAATTCCTTTTTCGGATAAGCCTTTTCAATATCTCTTTCTTCTTTCATGGGGTTCTCCAATATATTGTCTTCTTATATTTGAGTTATCGCAAAGCTCACCAGCGGCATGCTACTCGCCGTCTGGTGAAGTGATTTGTGTACGCCCGGCATGGGCGTGAATTTATGGGGTGAAAGCCCCCTATGTGTGAATCCTGTTAATGGTTAATTTCATTAGCATAAACATTAGCCGAAGGCAAGGGCGTTTCCGTGAGGAAAGGTCTGAAGGAAGCCTAAGTGCAAAGCTATGAGCCAAGCCTGTCCCGGACTTGATCCGGGAAACAGAAACAGCATATAAGGCCCAGTCTCCGGGTAAGTTAGCACCACATAACAAAGCCCAGGATTCGGGAGATAGGGTAAATGCTGCGGTTGTGTAGCGAAAGTTCACGTTCTTATCCGGGGAGATCTGCCTGAAATAGCGTTTGTACAGGCTATGGAAGTCGGACTGAGGCCCATTTTGAAAAGGATGGAACTGCCACCGAATCCTAAGGCTGAAGCGAAAGCGCCCTATGTGGAAACATGCAGGGTTATCGGGCAGAAGTCAGCATAAGCCATAGTAGGTGTGGACATCGTCAGTGGCGGTATGACGATTGGAAACGAGCCACGACCCGCATATGCGGAGGATATCGTGGAGGACTCACCCCACTGAAGGGCCGAACATGAAGAAAGTGTCA
>JAHIFE010000237.1 GCA_018901125.1 Pseudomonadota bacterium
GCAGCTCCTTTTTTTAGTGAATTTAATTGATTGGCAAAATCAAATATACTAAAACTGGAGCTGCTTTTCAAGATATTTATTAATTATATCAAATAATTATTTCGTATTTCATGCAATTATTTTACTGCGAAACTTTAGTAAGTTATTCGTTTTTTTATATATAGCTGTTCTGATAGTAAGAAGTTTCATATCTTCCCCGCATTTTATGTTTGCAATATAGCAGGTCATATATGAAGAAAGGGTGAAGCCGGCGTGCAGAAAAAAAAGTATTTTAAAATTGATGGATTTTTTTCACAAGTACATCAATTTTATATTATTAATTTTTATTGACAGCTCCGTTCTTATTGTTATTCTTTGTTGGTCCAGGAAATCCGTCTGATGCATTCCGGACTATATTGACGAAGTGCCATAATTCGTCTGGTTAAAGACTTTCCAGTATTACTATTGTTCGTTTCACTTGCTTGGATTAGTATTTCATGCTGTTTTATCGATCTTTAAGACTTTAAGAAAGAGAGCTCTTTGTATAACGCTACTTTTTTGCCTGATTAGCGCTATCCTTGAAATACTCAATCTATACCTGTAGTTGGGATGCATGTATTTATCATTTTCCGTTAACTTTAACAAGATAAAAAGTTCTTCAAAAAGTTTTTAAGAGAATAACGATCATTTTGGTTTTTTGCTCTGAAACCACATTATAAATATATAATGGATAGACACCGTGAAATCTGATAATACAATTCGAGTCAAGCGCTGGATCAACAATGAATTTTTAGGAATATTCCGGGAAATGCGATGGAGCTATGCTCCGCCAATGATGGTATATCTGGCGGCTGGAGTTTCCGCCTTTACCGGAATCATTGAGAGCTTTTTTGTGAAAGATGAACTTGGGCTTTCAGCGGCTTTTCTGGCAAGCCTTGGTTTTTGGGCTGGTCTTCCATGGGCTTTAAAAATGCCTCTGGGGCATCTTGTGGATTTATATTGGCGCAAAAAGTCCTTATTTATTTATGTTGGCGCACTTATTATGGCAGCAAGCTTGCTGATCATGGTCGGTCTGACCGGATATAAAAACTGGATGCAAACAATGCTTCCGCTTAATATATGGTATGTTATTTCTGTTCTGCTTGCTCCTTTAGGCTTTATTTTGCAGGATGTGGTTGCCGATGCCATGACTGTTGAAGCTGTGCCAAATTTTAAAACGGATGGGTCACGTTTTTCTGACGATGAGCAGCAACGTATGCATGTTACGGTGCAAACTCTGGGCCGTATAGCAATACTCGGTGGCAGCGCCGGAGTTGCCGGTCTGGGTGGATGGCTGGCCCATGTTCTTTCATATGCTTCAATGTATTTGATGTCTTTGGTAATACCTGTTATCTCCGTGATGGGTGTTGTGATAGCCGGACTTATAAGCCGTTTGCAGCGTGAACAGTTCAGAGTAAAAGGATTTAGCAAAGAAGCTATTCATAAAATGATGCAGCCCGAGTCTCACACTCTTTCCCCAAATTATTATATACTTGGCGGGAGCGCAATTTTTATTGTAATGACGATAGCAATTGGCTTATCCGGAATTGTATTGAGGGAAGAAATCATTTTCTTTGGTTCCCTGCTGATTATAGGCTATCTGATTAATCAGCTGTTATATGATATGGAAGCCGAGAAGCGCCGGGAAATTATCGGTATTGCCGTTATAATTTTTGTCTTTCGCGCCATGCCTAATTCAGGGGCAGGTGCAGGCTGGTGGCAGATTGATGTGCTGCAATTTGACGAGGCGTTTTTCGGAACATTGCGCCAGATTTCAGCAATGCTTGCAATTCTGGGCATGATCGCTCTAAGGGCCTGGATGAGCCGGAGGCCTATACCTTATCTTGTTGTATTCTTGTCTCTTTACAGCACAGTTGTGTTTCTGCCCTTTCTTGGAATGTATTACGGGCTTCACCTGTGGACAGCAGAGCACCTGGGTTTTGGAGCTAAAACTATCGCTATAGTAGATACCATGGCCGATTCACCACTTGGACAGGTTGCAATGATTCCCATGCTGGCATGGATTGCAAAAGAAGCTCCTGATAATCAAAAAGCCACCTATTTTGCAATAATGGCTGCATTTACTAACCTGGCTTTGTCTGCAAGCCAGCTGTTTACAAAATATCTTAATGAAATTTTTGTTATAGAGCGTGGCAATTATAGTGAACTTGGGATGCTAATGATTACTGTTGCTGTGGCAGGCCTTGTGGTCCCGGTGTTAACGGTTATGGCTTTTAGATCCAGGGTTGGTAAGCCTTAAAATAAATAATTTAATTCCGCAATTTTTTTCTGCTAATATTTTGAGAATTCATAATTGCGGGCTTTCCAGAAAATTCTTTATTAGCTGATAGTTGCCTGTTATAAAGAGGCAGTTGAACTGTTTTTTAGAGGAGTGAAGAAAGAGAGATGATAGAAATCAGCTATACGATCGAACCAATTGGAATTATACATTCCGACCTGACCAGTCGTAAGGCGGCACCCCACCAGGCATGTGAAGGCGCACCCGATGCATGGATCGATGTGAATCCGACGGTTGCAGATGGACTTGAAGGCATTGTTGCGGGCAGTGAAATTATCGTTGTCACCTGGTTTCACCAGGCTCATCGCAATATATTGAAGCTGCACCCGCGTGGGGACAGGAGCATGCCTGTGACCGGTGTATTTGCGACACGGTCTCCGGATAGGCCAAATCCGCTTGGTTTGCACCGTGTCAGAGTTCTGGAAGTCACCGGGAACAGATTGAAAGTGGGACCTATAGAAGCAATTAACGGAACACCGGTAGTCGATATCAAACCGGTTCTTCCACCTCTGATGTCTAAAAATAAATCAGCTATTGCTAATTGAACAACGAGTTTGTTTAACGAAAAAAAGGATTCGTCGTCCGCTCCTGTCCTATGGTGCTTTGAGGACCATGGCCCGGATATACTCTGAGTCCGTCTCCCAGAGAAAATATTTTTTGTTTAATTCCCTGTATCAGCAGATTATGGTTACCCCCTTGAAAGTCGGTTCTACCCACTGAACCGGCAAAAAGTGCATCGCCGGTAAAAACCACGCCCGGAGCATGAAAACAAACGCCACCGGCGGAATGACCCGGTGTGTGTATAACTGTGATATTGAAGTTGCCCAGGGAAATTATCTGGCCATCAGAAACGTGCCCGTCAGGCCTGAAACCTAAGCCATCGGCATCAAGAGGATGAATCCAAACCGGCGCTTTTGTGATATTTCTTATTTCCTGGACACCACTGGTATGATCAAAGTGGAAGTGGGTGAGAAGAATGTATCGGATATCCAGACCTAATTGAGTTACCACTTTTATAATCCTCAAAGGCTCTCCGCCGGGATCGATAATCAGGCCTTGCTTTGTATTATTGCAACCCAATATGTAACAATTTGATTGATAAGGATTAATCACGAGTTTTCTAAGCATTGCAGTTTATCCTGAAATATTGTTTAAATCTGTTATTACCGCCTGTTCTAAAAAATTATCTCAGAGCGATGTTACAATGAGATGTTCTTTTTTTGATCAAGAAGACAATAGAAGGACCAATTTAATGGCAAGTATTCATAGCGCAGTTTTCCTGTTTTGGTCAATACCGGTTTATGGTCTGCTTCTGATGTTTTTGATGATCCAGGCTAACCTCATGCAGAGTCAGGCTTATCAAGCATGATATAACAGTAATGGTTGATTTCAAATGAATTTGAAGTTATTGCCAAACAAGATAAGAACTGTAATGGACTGACGGAGGTGTTGCAGCATGACAAGAGCTGATATTTTGGAATTAAAGACCGGGCGGAGCTTAAATATTTATGTGGCTGAAAAGATCATGGGGAATAAAGTGGTGTCTGATCCGATTATGGGCGATACTGAGGTATTTATCAAAGATACGGGCGAATCGGTATACGGCAAGGTAACGCCCTATTCAGAGGAACTTTCCAAGGCACAACTCGTTGTTTTAAAAATGGCCAGCCTGGGGTACGCCGAAGCCGGTTTATGGGAAAGTGAGAAGCGCCCCGAAGTCATTTGCCGGGCAGCTCTGCTGACCCTCTTTGATAAAAAAAGCGAAGAAAACAGGGCTCGGCAAAAATCAAAATTAACCATCGTTAAATGAAATTTCTATTTTTCAACTATTTTATTAGTTACCGTTTGAACTCCTCCCAAATGGCTTCTCCCGGCAAAAGTCTTACTGTCAAATTATATACTCAGCAGGCTGGATTCCGAACAAACCGGGATTGTAGGTTCTAACAATGTTTCGTTTGTAGGATCCGCCAGGTGCTTCACGTTCAGAGAGGTCGATGGTTGCACCCCGTGAATAGAGACCGCCGTCTTCGGGGATCAAAACTACAACAAGAGGGCGGTCACCATCGCTTTTTTCAGGGTTTTCCATTACAAGCCCGATTTCTCCCGTGTTAAGCCTCACCAGAGTTCCCACCGGATAAATACCAAGCATGTTTATGAAGGTTTTGAGCAAAATCGGGTCAAAATCTTTACCGGAGCTTTTATGCATAATCCCCAAGGCTTTATCCGGGCTCAAGGAATCGGGTCGATAAACCCGGCATGATGTGATCGCATCGAACACATCCACAATGGTCAGAATTCTTCCAAAGAGACTCACCGGTTCTGTGCGCCAGGATTGTGGATAGCCGCTTAAATCGTATTTTAAATGATGTTCAAAAGGGGCCAGCATAATCTTGGATTTAAGTTCCCAGGATACTTTTAATTTAGCAATGTGGCGGACGCTGTTTAAGGAGTGCTTTTGGATCGCCTCAAATTCATGCTCAGCGAGCTTGCCTTCTTTGTTGAGGATTTCCAATGGTACATCAACTTTGCCAAGATCGTGAAAAAGCCCACAGAGACCCAGCGTTTCAAGCGCTTCCTTAGATAGCCCGATGTGCAGACCGAGACACATGGCAAGTATCATTACATTGACTGAATGGGTATAAGTATAGTCGTCATAGTCCCTTAAAGTGCTGAGTTTCAAAAGAACCGGTCGCTCATCAAATACCAGGTCGACCATCTTCTGGACAACTCGAACAGCTTTGCGGACTCCTGCCGGCTGATTATTCGAAACTTTTCCAATGACCTCCTTCATCGCCACGAGAGAGCCGGCATATGCTTTTTCAGCGGTTCTAACCGTTGCTTCTTCTCGAATGTTTGTCATAGTATCTTTGGTTACCGTCAGAGAACCGCTGCCTTCCAATGTGGAAACCATATCCGAATCAGGTTGCGGAATTATTTCAACCCAGTCCCAACCTTTTTCATTGATTTTCTCTTTGAGCCATTTGGCCGGATCCTCGCGTGTTTCAGCTTCGTTTAGCAGGTGGGCAAAGAGCAGCACCTGGCTTAAATCCTTTAGCTGAATGGTAGTAGAGAACACTAAACCGTGGAGACGGCGTTTTTCAAAATATGCCATAGCATGATTGATTAGACTGGATGTTTCTCTCCGATAAATAAGCCTTTCCTTCTGCAGATAGAAGCGCCCGGAAACAATTTGAATCGTCAACTGGCTTTCATCAACGCCGAAGCGATTCACAGCCTCAATGAAATTCTCGGCGCTTTGAATCACAAGCTGGTTGTCGTCGCGGTGTATTCTAACAATTTGCACCAGTTTGTAAAAAGCTGCAAACAACTTTACGCTCAACAGTATATCTTTCGGTAAAGCACTAGTTCTTTCATCTGCGTTCATGCCGGCAGCCTCTCTAAAATAGCTCTTCGCGCCGATCGTTTGATATGCGGGAAAAAGCTGTGTGTCGCCTGCTTAAGTATTATATCCGCTTCGGGTATCTCCAACTCGGTCAACGCGACCGCAGCTCCAAAGCGGTGCGGCAATTCTCTGAAATGAAAGATGTCCGACCATGGTTGTTCGGTCATGGCAGCCTTTAAAAATGTAATTGATCGTGAAGAGCCGCATTTTCCCAAGGCTCGGTAACAGGCGAGGATATGGTCGCGGTCCGCAATGTTAGTTGCTTTTTGATCAAGATATTCCAGCAGGATGTATTCTGATATTTTGTCCCGTTCTGAGCCAAGACTGTTTAGGATTTCCTGGCGAATGAGCTTGCTGGGGTCTTCGAGCAAAAATAAAAAAGAACGTTGCACCTGACCGCTTCGTTTAAGCAGCTGTTTAAGCGCCTCCATGCGGACACTCGGAGAAGGATGGCGAGCCATGTTTAACATAAGTTTTTGTGGCTCATTTCCGTCTATATTTCCCAGTATAGTTACAAGTAATTCAACTAAATTGTCCTCGGACATCTTAAGTAACTGGCTCAGGGGGTTCAGATCCTGTTTCGACAGGATAGTAATAGCCTCTATCAGATAATGTAAAGCATCTGCTGATGTCACTTCGGATAGAAGAGTTCCCAAAGTTAAAACCGCTTTTGGATGCAGCATCAGAAAAACTTCCCGAAATGCTTTTAATTGGGAGGCATCATCGGATATGAATTTAGGAAAATACTCCTTTATAGATTTGAGAACCTTAGAATCAGAAACAGTTTCCAAAAACTGATTAAGCAGCGGAATCTGCCAGGACTTGTGCGAAGTATTTTTGTGAGGTAGTTTTTTAAGAAATCCAAGCATTTTGACGGCAAGCCTAAATTCACCGTGAGCCAGAATGTTCTCAAATTCCTGGATCAGGATCTCAAGGATACTGCCAAACTCATTTTCTTCCTCCAGTTCTTCCAATATAATCAAAAGCACATCCATGACATCTTCGGCGTGATTCCTGTTTTCATCCTCAATGATCAAGTTCTGGAGTGTTGCGGTTTCATCAGGTGTCAATTGCATTAAGTCTATCTTGGTTTTGGACGAGAAGATGCTTACCGTTGCCTGATTTCCAATATCTTCTGATGTGCTTTGTTGTTCCGGACCGACACTGCCGTTCTTAGGACCTGCCGGTACTTGTATTTGTTCGTTAGAATGGCCAGTCACGCTAAAATGGGAAAAATCAAGTTTTGGCTCTTTTTCCCAGTATACCTCGGCTGATTCATAATGGACATGGGGCAGATTTTGCTTCCAAAGTGCGGTAACCAGATCGCCTTCGGACTCATCTTTTAAGATTCGGTACTCATTTAGCATGCTAAGCAGAAAAGAGAGTTCATCCTCGGTTATATCCTTGGTGAATTCAATCCAGAGTATCCCGTCACGAAAAAGGGGTGAGGTCAGATAATCTTCTTTTTCATGCTGATTATAGACCACATTGCCCTTAAAGCAGATTTTATCTTTTTCAATATCAAGCTTAAGAAATGGGAATGTTTGAAAGAAATTCATCAGGCTATTTTCAAGACTGCTTAAAAACTTTTTTGAAATGGAATGCGCTTCAGGATAGAGAGAATAATTTTTTACAGCTGTTGCAAAGACAGCCATAAGGCTCCGGACCGCTTCGACCTCTGCGGAAGAACAAGCATCTCTATTTTTCTCGGACCCCAATGGCTGCTGTATTTCCTCGCCGTTAGTTATTGGAGACTGATCGGTTATCATGACATCATGATCCGGATGAAATATATCCGCGCTAGTGCAAAACACGCGATATGCTGTTTACATATAAAGAACTTTGGGAAACGTCCCCTTTTATCTGTTTAGCGCTAAGCTTCGCAAGTGCCTTGGTCACAGGGGCCAAATTTCGCACGAAGTGAAGCCTAAGCGCTAATCTTTAGCGCTATCCTCAAAATAATCTATGTATTCTGTTGTTGAAATTTTCACCTTCCCTAAACTTAAGAAAAAGCAAACACTCTTCAAAAATCTCACTATATAAGTTTAAATTCGATTAATTATTATCATGGTTTGCTTTAGAAGTCTACTCATTTTATAAATATGTTCGATAAGTTGACTTCAGGAAGTTATCTATGAAAAAAGCCATATAAAGCTTTTTCAAGACTACCAAGGTATAGTAATTGTTAATGTGACAAATTTTACCAATAATACACGATAGTGACCTTTGCAGTTCATGTCCGGTCCGATCCGTTGTGGAACTCTAAAAAATCTTCGCTTGATATTGACAGGTTAAATTTGATATCTGTTAATTTTAGAGACTACAGTTTATGGTTTGATACATATGCATATTTTTAAAAGGGAGTCGTCAATGAATAAACTTTGGGATTATCAGGATTACGTAAATCATCTTTCCCATAAAAACAGATTAGTGCGACGTTGGGCTTTCGAGGCTTTGGAAAACCATTACCCGAATAGATACACAGACGAAGTGTGTAAACTGATTGGTGATGAAGATGAACACTTGGCATGCGCTGCCCCAAGATATCTTGCACAGCACAATGCTGTTCAACATGCACCGGCTATATTGGAAAGTTTTAAGAGTTGTCAGGGTAATATTCCAAGCAATTGTGCGGAAGCTCTTGCGACAATGTTTTATGAACCGGCGATTGATGTGATGCTGGAATACTTTATAAATCCTGGAAATAAAGGAGCATTATTTGGTGTTTTGGATTACCTTGGCAAAATCCGTAACGAAAAATGCAGAGATGCATTAAAATCCTCCGTTTTCCA
>JAHIFE010000238.1 GCA_018901125.1 Pseudomonadota bacterium
CTAACCGATAGAAGAAGCAACGGGTGCAATCGGGTATTGTAATAGCGTTCTCCGTAAGGGAAAAAGGTCAAGTGAAAAAGAAGTTATTTTTTTACAAGGGGAGGTGTTTTTTCTCTTGACCTGACCTTTAATGGGTGACCCTGATCTTTCCATGAATAGTAAATAGTTAAGATCCGACCCCAATGTCTTCCCTTCACTGTAATCATAGGTAATATTGTTTACTTCTCTTTTTCCTGCTGTGTGTCTTCCCAAAGCTTATTTATTGGGATATATTCATCCTTTCTATTATCATCGTACCGATACCATTTAATCCGTTTATCAAAGACATTCACCTGTGAAATATCAGTCCAGGGAGTGGGCGCAAGCTCAATACCATAATCACCTTGAGGCTGATCACGCTTAAAAAAATATACTGCCCCTTTGCCAGTCCACCAAAGTTTTATAGGGCCACATCTAATCTCATCTTTTGTATCAAAAGCTACTGGATGCCCAAAGAGAGACCAACTTGGTTTTGGCCAATGTAATTCTTCTTTCCTAAACTTTACATTTTTATTAGTAAAATCTCCTGTCTTATCTTCTTGATAGTACGATTCATATCTTGTGTATAAATCTTCCTTTGTATTTCCTGTCAAGAATTCCGTAAATTTTACAACGCAATAATCTGAGTCTTTGCGAATAAGCAATATTCTTCCGATAGGCATTATTATACAATTAGGGGCAAGTTGTACTTCATTTATACTAAGAGTTCCGATACCCTCCCTTTGACTAGAGATTGACAATCCTTCCCCCATTATTAGGCCAATTATTACTGAACAACCAATGATCGCACATATGACTTTTCTCATACTTTATGCCTCCGCATAACTCATTTGCCACTTCTTCTATTATTTAAGAGTATTCATCGAGTTTTGATATGCATTAGATATTGTGCTTAAACTTGGAAATACATCATTTGCCACATGTTTAACTGTCGACCAATTCCAACCCCAGTTTTGCATGCTCTCACCGTTGTGCCCAGGTAAATCTTGGCCCACATGTAACGCAGAAGGCATAAAGCCGCTTTGAATAATATTATTTGCATTGGCAAGAGCTTCGCCTTGCGTTTGATAACGATTGAGAGTTGAATCAAACCCGCTCATTGCATGGGTGTTAGCTGCAGGTGCAGTCCGATCCGTTGAATTACTATCTTCAGCCATAACACTTAATGCAAGTGTTAGACTGCCCCGTATACTACGCCCGGAATTCAATGCTGCCACTAATGTTATCCCGCCATGCCAGAAAAAGGCAAGCTCACCATTTGGGTCAATCAGATTCGTTGGGTTGTTCCCCACATACGCCATCAAATTCACATCCCCGCCATCAAACCCAATCGGATCTTCGGAGATAAACCTACCCACCTGGGGATCATAATACCGTGCCCGCATGTAGTAAAACCCGTTCGGCTCGGCCATAACCCCAAACTGTCCCACATACTTGAACGGCTGGGGTACGGCTTCCACTTCATTATTGATATTTCCAAATTCATCATAAGCATATTTATTCACTATATTCTGACTGCTATCCGTCATGGCAACTGTGCTGCCGATGGTATTGTAATGGTAGCAGTAAACCTGATCCGAAGGAGTAACCATTGCCATCAGACCCTGGCCGTAAATGTAGTAGCGGGTAATAACATTATTGTTATCCGCCTCGGCTAACAGATTTCCACCCGCATCATAAATGTAACGTGTTTCAACACCATTTCGTAAAGCTTTAAGCCTGTTGCCTGTGGCATCATAGGAATAAACATAATTACTTCCGATAGCCGTAAGCCTGTGATCATAATCGAATGTATAATATGATCCGTATCCGTTTGTAATCTGCCCTTCATCATCATAACCAAAGCTGTTTGCACCATCAGAAAGCAATCTGTTCTTATATGTGTTGTAAGTATAATTGGTGTTTTCCAATGCAGCTGTATCAGTTAGCGGTTCGTCTTTTATAATATTTGTACGATTGCCGTTTTCATCCAGATCAAACTGATAAGTCGCAATCGCTGCCCCGCCCTGCTGCCTGTTTTCCAGCGAAACCAGCCTGTTCGCATCATCAAAATCGTATGTGCTTGTGGTGCCGTTAAAGTTATCAATGCTTGCCAGCCGACCTGCGGCATCATAATTATATGTGGCGGTCTGGCTCAGCCAGTCAAGCGTTACCGTTTTCATGCGGTTAAGTTCGTCATAAGTGTAGCTAACACTTTTGTTTCCAGGATATGTGAGCTTTGTTACATTTCCGGCTTCATCATATTCATAGGATACATTAAATCCGAATGGGTCGGTTTTTGAAGTTAAGCGATTTACAGCATCATATATATATCCGGTAGTTCCTGTGGAATCCTGCATACTCTCAAGATTGTCAAGCTGATTGTATGTAAAATTTACTTCGGAAGCATCAGGATATGTAATGGTTTCCGGGTTGCCGCTTTGGGTGTATGAGAGTGTGATGGTATTATTATTACGGTCTGTTTTGGTATGAAGTGAACCATCATTATAATAGGTAAGGGTTGTGCTCTTTCCCAGAGGATCTGTTTTGCTTAGCAATAAGCCACGACGGTCAAATGCAAATCTTGTAATTGCGCCTGCCTGGTCGGTAAGTTGCACCATTCTTCCAACAGAATCATAATCATAATCTATCACAGGTTCGGCAGATACCCTGGAGGTATTGGGATTTCCGACAGCATCATAGGTTATGGTGGTAATAACCCCGCGTCCATCCGTGACAGTATTTGGGAAACCATTGGGATACGGTGTTGTGCTTGTGCTGATTTGTTTGTCGGATTCGGGATACGAAGTTGCCATGATGGGATGATGTTCGGCATCATAATCAAGGTGAGAAATCTTTTTTTGCCTTACCGAATTTAAGGCATACCAGGAATCGGTCTTTCTGAACAAAGCATCGTAATCAAATTCCATATCATACTCTGTTCCTGACAGCGGGCTTTTAGTGCTTATCAGATTTTGATTGCCATCATACTCAAATTCGGAAATATTGCCCTTAGGGTCAACGGTTTTTATAACATGATCCTGACCGTCAAAAGTCTTGGTAAACTTGTTGCCCAGAGGGTCTTCCTGGGCATATTCGCGGCCCTTATGATCATAATAATATGTGAGCGCATTGCCATCCGGGTCTACTTCCTGATTGCGGTACCCTGAGAAATAGAAGCTGTAGTCAGCTGTGCCTCCGCCCTGGCGCGGTAATGTTTGAATTATAACCCTGCCAAAATCATCATTAAGCATATTTAACCGATCCGGCATAAGAAGTTATAAACGATGTAATAAGCAGTATCAGAACAGCAGCACAAAGAAATATTACATGCTTAAGCTTAAATAGCATTTTGTCATCCCCCCGTTGTTCACTATTTGAAATCTTAGAATAACCCCCGATTCTATTTTCTTGCATTTGTTTTCCCGTATTTTATCTATTATCTATGGCAGCATATAAAATAACGCCCTACGGCTATCGGCAATATAACAAAAATTCCCCCTTTAAAAATTGCCACTCTTCACATCCCCCAAGAAACCCTTCTACATTCATTATTCCTTGTTCGATATTCGATATTCTTCTTTCTTTCAAATGGGCTTTATATCCCACACCCCTCCAAGGCAATTAAGTTCCATCAATCTTTCAACAAGAGCTAAGAGTAGAACTGACAACAACTATCCTCTTAATCACAAATCAAGGTTTGACCCTGATCCCCTGATCCCCCTGGTATGTAGTTACCTGAGATTTGGCATCGGTAACGGATGCAAGGCTTCCGTGGCCGTCATAGGTATAAGCTGTAATCAGGTTGCCAGGCTGAGTTACAGTTTTTAGCCGGTTTAAGGCATCGTATGTATAGCTTGTGGTTTTTCCGTTAAAATCGGTTACAGAAGATACATTGCCTCTTACATCATAGGCATATTCCATAAAACTGTCGTCATGCTTGATCTCTTTGTAAAGTTTTCCGGGTATAGCCGGATGCTGATAATCAAAACGCTTCCAGTTTGTGCGTGTTGCCGCCGGATCATAATAACTCTTATCTGTCGGATTACCCTGAGTATCATACAGGTTATCAATATAATTGCCCTCATGATCGGTAACACGGGATAGCCTTCCGTAAGTTGTGTCATAAGTATAACCGGTATTTACACTGTCTTCATCGGTTCTTGATTCTATAAATCCGGCAGCATTAAAGGTAGTGCTTGCCGTGCTCGAATCATCCGCATGATACACATCCGTAGCCCTTCCCCTGCCATCATAAGTGTATGTGCTTACATGGCCGTTTACATCGGTGGTCTGACCAACCTGACCGGCATTGTCATAATTTTGAAAAAGACTGCTTCCAACAAGCGGCCTTGTAATGGATGTAATATCGCCTGAACTTAAATTATATACAAAAGTACTTGTATCTGCGGTTCCGGCAACAGGGCCGTCTATGGATAAAACCTGACCTTTGGCATTGTAAGTAATCTTTGTTATATATTCATAAGCAACTGTTGCTCCGGTATTATCTGCTGTAAAACCCTGCTCGATAACCCGGCACAAATTCCCCGTTGGGTTCTGGTTTGGCGTGCTGTTGTAATCATCATCATAATCCCAGATGGTAACCTTGTTGCCGGTACCCAAAACACTAACTTCCATTCTTGTTAAGGGCACATTCATATCGGGATGATAGGTATAAATGATTGTCCTTTGTTCGGGAGCGCCCGATGCCAGGATAACGGTTGCCGGATTTCCTTTTGCATCATAGTTCTGATAAAGATTTATAACACCTCCGGCATCTTCTGTTTCAATTAGATTCATGTTTGCGTCATAAGCCCATCTTACAACATTATTTGCACTGTACGGTGCTTCTGCAATGCCGCTTACGCCAAGCACTCTTTTTCTGCCCCCTGCTTCGATAATAGCGTAAGTTCTTAACACACCATAAGCATCGGTAACTTCTACCTGGATATTGTCGATATAAACAACCGACACCCCTGTTCCGTTAACACTGAAATTATTTATCGCTCTATCCAGATCATCATATGACCAGGTATTTAAAAGATGATTTGCATTGTTTTTCTTTTCCGTAAGATTGTGAATGTCATATGTGTCGGTATAAGCATAATTGAATCCCGAACCATCGGCATATGTAACGCTTATAAGATTTGCATTTGTATCATAGCCGTATTGCACCCATATTCCGTCTGTAACAGCAGATGTAACCGGCCCTGTGATATTTTCCAGAAGATTATTTGCATTATAGTTAAATGTCAGGGTTCTGCCGCTTGAAGTATCTGTAACCGTAGATACCAGATCATTTGCATTATAAGCTATTTCAAGACTGTTTGATTTTTCATCTGTAATACGGATAAGTTTTCCTGAAGAATTGAAAGTATATCGCGATCCGTCAGTACGATGCCAGATGTATTCACCGGAAACATTTGTAAGAGTTGAGCGCTCATTAAAAGCCGCCTGATAAACACCGGGAGATATTTCTTCAAAAAAGATCCCTCTTCCGGTACCGTCCGTTATTTTGATATAGTTTAGATTGTTAAACTGGTAGGAAGTATCAAGAGATGCTTCATAAGTATGCGTCCAGCCGTATCCGAGAGCACCAGTTACATCGGATTGGCTGTTGTAAAATGCGGTAAGTGATAATCCAGTTTTATTGGGGGAGGAAAATTGCAGATCGTTTCTGTATTCAAGCACATTGCCGTTTAGTACGCGGATTGTTTCACCTACAAGACCTCCTCCGCCCTGCTGTTCATCATAATCGAAACCAAGATCTGACAATGGCGGTATATTTTGCGCAAGCGGTAACTTTTCATCAAGTTTACTAATTTCATCCAAATCAAGATTTGTATTAAGACTTGTTATTATATCGGAAGATTTTGCAGAAGAATCCGAATTTAATACCATAAACGTTACATTGCCGGATATTCCGCCCCCCGGCTTAGGATTAGAAGCTGTTATTTCTATATGCCCACCAGTTTGAAGATCAGCAGGAACTAAGCTTAATTTCAGTTCTGTTGAACTTATGGGAGTGTAAGTTCTCTGAATGCCGTTTACATAAATTGCAGTATCGTTAATAAAGCCTTTGCCTGAAATATTTACCGCCAGGCCAAGAGTTCCTGCTATAGCCTGGGGAGGATCGATGGTTGATATTAACGGTACGGGATTTTGCACTGTAAATGTAAAGCTGTCCGATACGCCGCCTGATGGCAAAGGATTTGTTACGGTAACAGGAAAGATGCCCGCACTTGAAAGAAAAGTTGAGGGAACTATGGCGTCAAGCGTGTTGTTACCGGAAAATGCAGTATTAATGTCGAACCGGTTAAACTTAACAGAGGATGAAGCGATAAATCCTTCACCGTCTATTCTTAATTTCACATCAGTATCTCCGGCAGCTGCGCCCGATGGAGTAATTTCTGTTATCCGGGGCACAGGATTTGGAAGTTGAACTTCCAGAACGCCTCTTTCAGGCTGATCGCCTGCCGTGTCTTTTAAATAAGAAACAAGGCTGATGTTTCTGTATTTATCTACTGCTACAGATCTTAGGCTGTTTATATCGGTTATCGGATATTCATTTAATGTGTTTGTATTTAGATCAAGGAGCAGAAGACTTTCTTCTCCGGTTATAACCGCAATATGGGTGGATGGGTTTATATCAAGCCCATAGGTGGAATCATTCTGAAAATAGGATAATCCGCTTCCTGCATTTTCAAGATCGCCTATTATAGTCTCATCAATTTCAGAATTGTAAAGGTTTAGAAAACTTGTGATATCGGTATTAATGTCCGAGTCATTAATATAGTCATTGCCGCCACCAGCTAAATAGTCCGTAATGCCTTTGAGTTTGATTCCGGTTAAAAAATCATCCCCATCCTTTATATTGGAAATTATGCTGCCGCTTGAAATATCAAAAAGATTTAGCTCCTTAAGACCTGATGTAATGCTTATGCTTTTGCCTGTATCTATCGCAACACCTTTTGCACCTCTTTTAAGGGTTATGGTGTTTAAAACCGTACCGCTGTCGATATCGGCTATCATTACTATATTCTGTCACCAGCTGAAAACCCCTTCGCCTGCTGCAACAACCGCCCTGTTTGTATCCGTGTCAACCGCAACAAGCCTGGGTTTATAGGCAAGCGGAATCTCTTGCAATGTTTCCAAAGTATCTGCAGAAAGAACTAATAGCTTCTTTTCCCGCTCAAGCGCTATTACAATGGTATTATTTTCAGGATTGACCGCTATGCCGTGAGAATCACCGTTTATGGTAAGCGTATTTAAAATTGCACCGGTTGAATCAACTGTGCATAAAAAACTGTTATCGTTTAATAATCCGTTATCATTAAGAGTAACATAGGCAAGATTGTTTTCAGGATTTACCGCAATACCTATCGGTCTTCTTGCAAGAGAGACTGTTTTTGTGACCAAATGGGAGCCAAGATTAATTATATAAAGGCTTTTTGTATGCTTATTAATTCCATAGGCCATGCCGGTGTTTGGCGAAAGGGCAATCGAATCTATAAGGCTGTCTGTGGAGATATTACCGATAACCGAAATATCTCCGGCAGTTAAAATGCAGGGAATAAACAGAATTGCTAAAACAAGCAGATACAGAAAGGCTCTTTTCCTTGCGGATCTCCTCATGCCTAAGAAAGAAATTGCAAGCAACCAGCAAATTTAAATCAGAAGTAAGTTCGCAGCGGGCAGTAGTCAGAAATCAGTAGTCAGTAGTAAGTAGTAAGTAGTCAGTAGTAAGCTGCAATAAATACTTAAAGCCGGAACTTAATAACGCTATGATAAATATAATGCTTGGTAAGACGTAATAAATCAAATGCATAGAGATTAGAAAAATAATGGTGGGTTTACTATCAGAAGAATATCTGCATGTCAAATAAAATTATTATTTTTAAGTAAAATAATCAGTTTACAGATTGTCTGGATAAATAAGGCAGTATTTACTATAATCTTTGTATGAGGTAAACATACACCGGCATTCTAATGGAATATTTTATTGTGTGAAATTTTCTCTTGATCTCGTCATTATCCCTTTCACCTATCAGTGGAGAGAGATAAATACAGCCTTTGACAGAACGGTCCGGAATGTTTTCATTTATAAAGTCTTGCATGGAAGTTAAATGAGACGTTGGTAGTTGTGATCCGATGATAAAATTTCCGGTAATTTCAATATTGCTGTATTTTCTGTTGATTTCAATCATACGCTTAAAAGCTTTTTTTGAATCATCAGCTTTTACGGGTTTGCCGATTAAATCGAGTGTTGTTTGGTCGAATGATTCAAAGCCGATATTGATATATGTGTGAAATGGGGAATCATCAAGCATGCTGAAAATCTCTTCATCCGCGTTGAGTAATGAAAAGATACTGCCGAATAAATATAGATAATTATCAAGCATCACAGTGTTTTTTATGAGTTTATAAGACTCGCCTATTGCAAATGCCATAATACTTTCATTTGCAACCAATGCATCATGATTGCCGAGAAATACTGAATTATAGTTGATAATATCTTCGCCGTAAAATTCTCTTAATTGATTTAGCTGCAAAGCGATATTCGCTTCGTTGCGGATATTAATTTTTTCACCTGATTTGACCGAACAAAAACTACAGTTGTATACGCATCCGTCCGCGATAATAACAGGAATAACATCGTAATCCGAATGTCGCGTGTCCGGCGGAAGCACAGATATAGAGCTTTTTATGATGCTGTGAATATCGGGTTCGGGCAAAACGGAATTATTGTTAATTATTTTGTTAAGAAGTACTTTGTTCTCTGAACAGGCCGGTTCATCGATAACATTCTTTAATTTACTTACAAAGGATTGAAGAGAATCAAGGGCATTTAAAACATATTGGCTTTTAAATGGCTTGTAGTCGAAAACCGAGTTGGAATTATAATTAAGGCATAGTGTGTAGTATTCGCCTTCATATGCGAAAGCATTACTATAGCCCATACCTGCGGTGTAAAATATCCAATCATTTCCTTTTGTGCGTTTCAGCCAATCTTCACGAGGCCAATCATTATGCCGCTTTCCGCTAATTATTTTTGCCCTGCCGTTTAAATCAAAAATATATTCATAACCTTCTGTTCGAATCTTTATATAATTCCCGTAACGGATAGGATGGGTTGCTTTGCTGTATTTATCCAGGCCTGACTCTATTGAAACGGAAAAGTTATTTAGCTTTGAAGCGCACTCGGCTAACATAATAATTTATCACCTTAATTTTGCATATAAAACCCTTTGTGAGTCAACCTTGTTTGCAATTTTACGTCTACCGTTAGCTGCTCTTTTCTGTTCCTATGTTTTCGATATCTGGTACATAAAAGTATTTCAAGAAGTATTCATGATTATATCGGCAAAATAATAACCCCAAATTACTTCTTATACGTTTTCAAGGTCGAACCCGATAGACAACCTGATCTGCTGCCACGCTGAATCCATCAGCAGAAAGTAACCGAAAAGACCGTAACGGTATATTTCCGGATCTTTGGCAGGATCATAGGGTTCAATTATATTGGTGGCATACATCAACCGGCCCAAAAAAAGTCCCTCGGCAATCTGTACCAATTCGTCTATGCAGTAACAGTCGGGAACAATTGTCTTTAGTTTTGGCCAGCGATAATTTAACTGAAATATTTCTTTGCCCTTGCTTTGCGGGTTGATTGAAAGAGTTTTTTTTGCAATGAAAAAGAAATTCTTCACATCATAGCCAAACTTCTGAGCTTCTTCTGTTGTTGCCTTTTCAGTCCATATATCGGACAGATTCATAAGGCGTCCCACAAAGCGCTCTTTAAAAGTGCGCAGAGCCTGAGCATTAGAACCCCAAAAAGTATTAGCATTTCCGGTTTCATGCCCATCGGTGAATTCTAACAGCTTCTCTTTGGAAACGGGGTCAAATCTTTTGCCTGTCCAGGTGGAAAATGGTGCTGCCATACGTGTATAAAGCAAATTGATTGTGTTGGTTTTGAAAAGATCGAAAATGCCTGCTGAATGCCAGCTTACCAGTGCCCCGTTGTAAAAGCCATCCATAGTATCCGGGGCGATACCGCTGTTAAACAATTCCCCAAGCTGATCAAAATAAGGCGATTCGTTGGACAGGTTATCCTTAAGTTCTCCGGCACATGCCTTCAGATAATGAAGTAAAGTAGGATACTGCCCTGATTGAGTAAGTAAATCGCCCTTTATTTTATCATTACATGAAGTAGGCGCCGGTTCCTGAAACGTGAAGGCAGTAAATTTGTTCTGTTTAAGATCAAGGCCTATTTTAGGTGTTTGCATGCCCGGTGCATTTGGAGGAATCTCCAGATAAGTGAAGAGACGCCGTGCCTCGGCATGCCAATTGCTGTCTAAAAGAAGAAAATAACCGAAGTTTTGATAGTTGTAATCTGCGGGCGGACGTTTAGGATCATAATCGCGTATAAGTTTGCGTGTGGCGTAGCAAAGTTGTCCCAGAAAAAGGCCGGAAGAAATCTCGACAAGTTCATCGATAAGCCAGCCGTTAGGAACCGGGTTGTTTAAAGATTTGTAGCGATAGTTTAGCTGGAATATAGGCCGGGGGGATTTTGCACAGACGGAAAAGGCCGGGCTGCCGATAAAATAGCCGCCGTTTTTATCCCAGTTATAAGCCTTTCTTTCACTCTCGGGAGCCGGATGCAGGTTCATCAATGAAGTTAACATCTGAAATGCTACCGGATTTAAAATGCGGGTGGAAATTTGATTAAAATGGTTGATTCCCAGCAGTACAGGTGAGTTTGCATCAGGCTGTTGCCCGATAATCGCCTGCATCCGTGACGGTTCAACCTTTTGAAGGCTTTTGCCTACCCAGGGGCTTTCATTAGAAAGACCGGTGCCCCATATAAGTCCCAGAACATTTCCAAAGTCGGCCATGTTTTCCGGCATTTCACCACATCGCACTCCAAGAGTGATGCCGTAAAAATGACCCTGTACAATTTCCGGAGTTTTGCCTGCATCAAACAGAGCTGAAAGTTTTGAATATACAGGATCATTGTTGTCGGAACTGCAATCAAGGATTTCTTTATACTTATAAAACAGCTCAAGGATTGAACCCTGTTTTTCAAGTTCGCCATATACCTGATCAAGAATAGTATTATCAGGCTTGCTGTCTGAACGAAACGTCCATGTTTTTAAGCCCGATCTGGAATCTGTGCCGGAACCTTTGCTTATAGAGGCTTTATGCTGTATATCTATACCGGCTTTTACCAGAGCCGGGTCTGAAAGAGCCACGTCAATTACAATATCTTTTATAACATCATAGATTATGTTACTGCGTGTGCTGTGCAGCAGATCGCCCTTGGAATTTTTAACCTTCAGGTAGATATCAGGTCTATCGATTACTTCGTTTTTTCCATGACACTTTATGGCAAATGTGCCGCTATTATCGGTTTTGGCCGTGCCCAGCAGATCGTCAATGAACAAATCGGCGTCATACGCTTCAACCGTAAGACCGGCAATACCTTGTCCTATATCTTTTCTTTTAATGGTTCCGCTGATAGTAAATCCCATTATCTACCTCCTTGTTTTTAATAACGAAAATCGAAGTAAATTGTTCGATATTAGTATTATTTATCATGGCTTGTAATTAAAGTCTTTCTGCTATTTCCCTTATCCCTGATCCCTGCCCCCCGATCCCCGATCCCCGAACCCTGACCCCCGAACCCTGTTAGCTTTTTTTTAACTATGGTATCAAATATTTTTACAATATCCCTGTATTTTTCCAGAGCTATGGAATGGGCAAAAAGATTGGGTGCCGCGTCTTTTCCTATAGCGGAAGCTTTTATAATGGCTCCCGGGTGATAGGGAAGAAGGCGGTAAGGCAAATGGTCTATTGAGCCTATAAATTCTGCTATAGACTTAAGATTTCCCAGCTCTGCTGTAAATCCGCTTATAACAGGAATCGAACAGGTAAGTTTGCTGTGCGCCATATAAACAAGCTTTGAAAAATTTGCCAGGATATTAGTGTTTGATTGCCCGGTGAATTGCAGATGCAGATCGGGATCAAGACATTTGATGTCAAAATAAATCAGGTCGATCATGTCAAGTAATTCGGTTTCAAACAAATCCCAGTGGAAAAAACCGCAGGTTTGCAGGGCCGTATGAACTCCGTTGTCCTTAAGCTTTCTCAGTACCTGGCCAAGGTAAAGGCAGTGCTGCGTGGGTTCGCCTCCGGAAAAGGTGACTCCTCCCTTCGAATGTTCAAAAAATCGCTTGTCTTTTAATATTATCCCGACCAGTTCTTCCGGTTCATAATAACGCCCCTTTATAGTCATGGCTTTGCCGGGACATTCGGCAGCACACAGACCGCAACCATTACACAACTTTCGGTTGATCCGGACACAGCCGTTTATGGTAATAGCACCTTCAGGGCATACAGATAAACAATCGCCGCAGAGAATGCAGTTTTTAGGCTGATGGAAGAGTTCGGGCTCAGAAGCTATACCTTCCGGATTATGACACCAGATGCAATTTAACGGACAGCCTTTGAAAAAAACTGTAGTTCTGATTCCCGGTCCGTCATCCAGGGCATAGCGGTGAATATCGAAAATCAGCGGACGGCGCTTTTCGGGGTTCATGGCATTTATAGTTTCCCGGTGTACTTTAGCTGCAAATGTTTGGACATATATGCGAATTTGTAAATGTAATTCAGATTGCCATCTATAGTAATATCCTGGCTCAGCAGTGAACCAAGAATATCAGGTTTGGGGCTTAGCAGAAAACCCATAAGAGACTTGCCATTGCGAAAGATCACGGTAATATTGGTATTGTCGATCTCTTTTTTACTGACCTTCATGTTGTTGTCATTAAATATTGCGGCTACAGTGATCTTTCTGTCCTGGCTGCAAAACAGGTAACGGGCGTTGAAGTTTTTTATATTTTTTCTGAAGTCCTTATCCAGATACAGTACAAGGCTCATAAGATTCAGAAGTACTTCTAAAAATCCTTCTGCCTTTTCAGACTGTACTGTTTGCAGAAAATTATCAGCCGCATTTTTGGCACGTTGGGATCGCATCATAATAATATTTAATACTTTATTCCACATAACATAGCCTCCTTGTCGTTGTAACAGCTATTTTGTTCCCAGCATGCCACTGTGAGCATCCGGAAACGGTACTGATTTACCGCTTCTCAGATCATATGCCGTCCGGGTAATTATCTCATCTTTCATGGCATCGTTTAAGTCTTTAAAATATGCTGAATAGCCGGAAACCCGCACCAGCAGTTCAGGATATTCATCCGGGTGCTCCTTGGCGGCAAGCAGCATTTCATAGTCCATGATATTGCACTGAATATGCAGCCCCCCGCTTTCGAAGTATGTTTCTATGCCTGCGCCGAATTTATCGATATCTTCGGTACTGTTTATAGAAGGATATTTCAGGTTGAAGGCTTCGCCGCCGGGAATACAAATTGGGTCCAATCCGCCAACAGATTGCAGGCAGGAAGCCAGATCGGTAGCAGCCTGGGAAACGGGAGTAATTCCGCTTGCAAAAACCTTGTTTGCTTTTCGTCCATTGGGCAAGGCACCGGAAAGTTTGCCCTGTCCTGCATGGTTGGTCATAGTCCAGAAAGCCGGTTTATAAGTGCCGCCGCGGTAATTGGTATGGCTTTGATAAAAATCAAATAACAGTTTTACCACCCGCTGGGCATTGGCCTGAGCCGAAGGTTCCATACTGCCATATTTGGGTGTATGGTTAACCAGATAGGCATGCAGCTTCTCGTAGCCTTTAAAATCTGCCTTCAGGGCAGCCAGCAATTCAGCAAAGGTGCATTTACGATCTGTAAAAATTGCTTTTTCAATAGCACTGATTGAATCTACAGTGTCTGCAAAAGCGATGTGGGTAGCACCGGAAGAATTATATATTGCGCCGCCGAAAATCAGATCCTGGCCTTTGTCCATAGGGCCTTCGAAAAAAGCCGAAAGCAGAGGCGAGGGAAGAATATCCTGATAAACCATGCCAAACATTTCATTAAGTTCAATAGCTTTTCCTGCAACCCATTTAAACTGCGTAGAAAAAGCATTCCAGAAATCTTCAAAATCAGTAAAAGTAACGGGTTCGCCTGTAGCCGGGCCTATCTGTTCGTCGCCTGTAACCGGTCTTTTGCCATTGTAGAGGGCAAGTTCCAAAACGGAAGCCAGATTCAGCATAATTGAGCTTGATGCGTCATAGCTGCGTCCGGCAGAAGCCAGTTCCACACAGCCTATAACGGCATAATCCCTGGCGTGTTCGGTTTTTACGCCCTGATTTTCAAGAGTACGAATATCTGCAATATCATTGTGCACAGCCGGTACAGAGTGTGTGTTTGCTATAACCTCAGTCACCCGGTTGCGGTAGTCTTTGTTATTTACGGTTTGGTGATAACGGGCATTAAGACTGGGATCGCGGGTCTTAAGCAGCTCGGTTACGCGAAGCATAATATAGGTCAAATCATTTACTGCATCTTGACCGTCTGCGTTCACCCCCCCGACAGTCACGGCCGGCACAGTTCCGGCTCCGCCAAACAGCTCCTCGGCAGTCTCTGGCACAAGGTTTGTGTTGTCATTCAGTTTGAGCCACAGGCAGCCGGTTAATTCCAGAGCCTCTTTAACGCTTAATTTGCCTGCCTGCATATCACGTTTATAATAGGGGTAGAGTATCTGATCAAGACGTCCGGGGCTCATAGCCATATTGATGTTTTCCGCATGGATGGCTATCTGAATGATCCACAAAGAATTGATTGCTTCGCGAAAAGTCCTGGCAGGCTTTGACGGTACCTGGGCACAAACTTCTGCCATCTGAAAATAATTATTTTTAAGTACAGGATCATTTTCTTTTTGAGCTATCCTGGCAGCTTCGGCACTCAGGTTTTCGGCGTAAGCAATAATGCCCTGCAAAGCTATTTGAACTGCCCGGTAAAAAAGAACACTTCGCTGCTGGTCTTCATCCTGATTGCTTTTTGCTTTGAGATCATTTTCCTTTATTGCTGCCTGATCTATAATATACTTCAGGCCATGTTCAAGTGCTGTTGCATAATGAGGTACTGTATGGGAGATGGTTCCTGCCTTGCTTGCAATAAAAAAAACTATGCGCTCGAAAAGTCTCATGCATTCCGGATTATTGTGGCGCTTGCGGGTTACTTCAAGGACATTGCGATCCATCCAGTAAGGATAAATATCAAAGTTGAGTTCATCAGCTTCCGCCCGTGTCAGGGCAAGGGGATTTTTTTCCCGTGTGCTGATAACATCAAGTTCCGGCCAGATAGTAAGACCTGTCCACTCAGGGTAAACCGGCGCTCCGAAAGCCTTAGCGCAGGTGGTACCGGCAAGCAGATTGTCGTCGAAGAACAGTGGCTGCTTTCCGCCCAGAAAGTATGCCACGGCACCGGCATAGCGTGTAATCATTGGATCACTGTCCAAAGACATATCCTTTAGAAAACGGGTAACATAACGCGCCCGTTCAATACACACCGCTGGTTTGGTTTTAAGCAGGTTGCTACGCAAACGATTGAGAAGCGGAACATTGTCCAGGGTGTACTCTGAAAGCCTGATATCCTTTAGTGTTATTTCGCTCATGGAACGTCTCCTTTATTTACGCAATATGCCCTGAGTTAACCAGAATACCGATAGCAGTATAAATCTGTTGCTAGGAATATATCATTAAATCATAGCTTCCAACGAAGCCAAATTTCGGGAGCTTTGAATACAGGGTCTGTGATAAGAACTTCATTTCTAATCACAAAGTTTAGGAAGATTAACCTGTTATGTCAATATAAATAATTTGTTGGCCCCAAATAGATTCGTCCTGTTTTATAGCAGCGGGGGGTCATATCTACTTGACATACAAAACTCCTACACTTATTAAACTTGGTTTAAGGATAAACTTTTATCAGCTCAACCAATTAATTCAACCGGGGAGAAAAGGACGGAAAGTGTGAAGATTACCACCATAACAGTTAGCTCTGGGACATTACCGTTGAAATTATTCGCAAGAAGATTTTTTCATATCCTTGCGCTGGTTGCTGTACTATCTCTATTTGGCTGTGAAAACAATGACTTTCACAACTACAGGGAAAAGCTTGCCATATCCGTCGAATGGGGGGCGAAAGCCGGTAGATTCGGTCTTGCGATCCCTGCGGAAGGAGAAATTGTCGGACCGCGGACATTTGCGATAGACGATAACGGATACATACATATTTTTGATTCTATAAAGAAAAACATCAAGGTATTCAATAGTAAAGGCATCTTTCAGAAAAGTGTTGGCAAGAATCTTCCTGGCTACTCATTAGTTGTCTATCGAAAAAACTATTATTTTCTGGACGGTGAAAACATCTATAAGTACAATCTTTCCGGAATATCGGAAGAGACTTACCCAATCGCTCCGGCATTAACTCTTTATGAAGGGTATGCCCAATGGATGCGTATTGATGATTATGGAGATCTTTATGTAAAAGCACAAGGCAAGACTTATAGAATCTGCAAAAATATCGGGAGAAGAAATGCCGTTCTTTCGGAAGATGCTCAGGTAAAAAGCGAACGCAACGGTACTCCCAACAATTCAGGAACATACTGGTTCAAGCTGGCCAAGAAGAACAGTAAGCATTTCAACCTCCGCATACATGACAAACAAGGGAATCCGGTAAATGATTTTCCGATAGAAACAGCAGACACCTTTGGCTCAGTAATATTTCTTGATCAGGATGAAAATGGCGTCATATATCTTGAAACCAAAAGAATTGGCGCAGATGGCATTGCCCATCTCGAAATAAGGCGGTACCTTGATAACGGCAGACTTATCCAGAGCGTTGAATTGCCAAACAGTTACTACACAATCGTTTATAAAAAGATCGTTGTCGACAAGAAAGGTGCCTTGTATCAGCTTCAAACGGCACCGTCGGGGGTAAAAATAGTAAAATGGGGCATATGATAACAAAACATACTGCATCGGTTGCGGCAATGTTTTCCGCATTACTCTTTCTCCTGACGGCGTCAGCTTATGCCGATCCTCTTACGAGAGACGAGGTTGTCTCGGTCGCATCAATGTATTCAAATCTCAAATGGTTCTGCAAACGGACAAATGCCGGAAAAGGCTATAATCTCCTGACTCCCGGGAAACAGTACAAAGGTGTGCCGTATAACTGGGGCGGCTTTGATTCCACGGACAAATTTGTAAAAAAAGTTAATAAAGGAGTGATCGCAGGAAATTACAAGAAGAGGTGCGGCAAGAATCTCTGTGTCCGCCAGGATTTCGCGGGACTTGATTGCTCCGGTCTGGTTTCTCACAGCTGGGGAATAAGCAGATACACAACAAGCACGTTTCCGTATATCTCGATAAAAATACCTCAGGAACTTCTTCAGCCTGGAGATATTCTCAATTCGGAAAACAAGCACGTTATGCTGTTTGACAAGTTCGACGACGACAACCAGATGTGGGTCTACGAATCCGCTGTATGGGTGAGAAGCAAAAACGCCCCACCTGCAGGGGTAGTATACAGATCCGTTGATGTGGGTGATGAATATGTTCCACGTCGGTATTATAAGTTTATCAAAAAAGGGGAACGGGTAAAAACCGATAAAACAATTATTGCCCTCCGTCAGTTAAAAGGTAAAGAAAAGCTTTACATCCCGGCCGGGATGATGGGTGAAATACTGAAAGACCCGAAATTCAGAAATAATGGCCGGAAATCGCGTACACCTTCAGATGTCTGGGTTTACGTAAAATTTGCCAACGATATGCAAGGTTGGGTCACAATCAGACATTTGACTTTGGCTAATGCCAAAGACTGAATAATATGTAACCCCAATTTTGATCATTTTGAGCAAGATCTAAAAGGATTCTATGCCAGTTTTTTTCCAGCTCCGGGCCCTGGTGCGACTCCGTAGATTTCTTCTATTTTTAATATAACCACGCCTTTGGATTTGAGGGGGAACCCGGCTCTGGTGCCCATATCTTCGATCCATCGGGCGGTTTCTTCATAACGTTTCCCACTGGTTTCAATGGTAACCTTACCTTTTAGCTGATAACCTTCATGTCCTTCCCAATATGTAATTGACACCTGTGGGTTTGATTTCATATTGGCCAGAGTTTTGTTGAAAAATTGATCGGAGATGAGAACGGTCTCATCATCGATAATTTTCTTTGCACCCACCGGAACAACATTGGGAGTGCCATCCGGGGTTGAAGTGGCAAGAGCCGCCGCACCCACTTTTTCAAACAGCTCCTTCATTCTCTCAGTCATTTTTGCCATGATAATTAATCTCCTTTCAAATTAATATTGCACTTTTGGTTTCTTTACGTTTCTTTCCTTTTTTTGGCCCCGTTTGCTTCCACAAGTTTTACAAGCATCTCGTAGGGCTGTGCGCCAACCAGTTTATCTTGATTCATCACAAAGGCAGGAAAAGCCCGCCACCTAATATCTTTACCTAAGCAATAGCTTTTGCTGGTGTGTTGCTGTTTATAGATTGACACATACGGTAGCCGGTGATATAAATTGGGTTAATTATAAGGGCTTTTTACGGAGCCTTCAACCAATAAGGTGCATTATTGCCTGGAGGAGTGTATGTTTGGAATTGGAATGCAGGAACTTATAATAATACTGGTTATAGTTCTTATTATTTTTGGTGCAGGCAAACTTCCTGAAATAGGAGCAGGGCTGGGGAAAGCCATTAAAAATTTTAAATCCGCCACTTCTGAAGATGAAAAAAAAGAGCCTGAAAAAATTGATGAGAATAAAAAAGCCTGATAGCCTGATATATTGTCCAACCTCTTAATAAACTACCATAAAACGGCAATTCATATAAATAATCCGCTTTGCTAAGCACAAAATATCAGGCATACGGTTCAACAAGCATAACCCACATATAAAAAGCCCTCTCCCAAAGCCTGTTTTATCATAAAAACAAAGCAGCTCCCATGTTTCTATATATTTGAATGCATGAATTCTTTATAAGAATGTCAAAAGGGTATATCATCATCTTTAGAATCATGACGGACAGGACCGGGACTGTTCTCATACATCGCATCATTACTGTTAGAGCCCTTTCTATCCGAAGCCCCCGAATCTTTTTTGTCTAGAAACTGTACATCAGAAGCTACTATTTCAGTTGTGTATCTTTTATTTCCGTCTTTATCATCCCAGGCTCTTGTCTGAATTCGACCTTCAACATAAATCTGTTTGCCTTTAGAAAGATATTCACCACATATTTCACCAAGTTTTGCAAAAGCTACTATGCGATGCCATTCGGTACGCTCTTTTTTGTCGCCGCTTTCCTTATCTTTCCACTCGTCAGATGTTGCAATAGTAAAATTAGCAATCGCAACTCCAGCCGTTGTATAGCGGATCTCCGGATCTTTGCCCAGCCGTCCTATAAGCATCACTTTATTTAGACCTGACATTTTTTGCCTCCCTAAAAGAATTTTGTTTGTTTCAGCTACATGTTGAAGTTATATAAAATCCAACAACAGGCCGATGGGTGATAAGTCCCTGCCCGGAGTGAGGGCGGAACCGCTTGAACAGAAACTTAGTTTTTTTATTTTTTGCTTAAGGTATCAATACATAAATTGCACTGTATCTGTCAATTGTATAAAATTTTTCTTTTTCAGCAGACAAAAACAATTCTTAGTATACCCCCACATGTATGGCTCACATGAATACGTTTTTATTAAAATAAAATTAAGGTTCAGGCAAATGTTTACACAAAAAACATTCTGTGCTATAAATTCAGCTTATTTAAAAATTATTCAAACTGCGACATATCTTAAATTTAATGGTGGCATAATTGATAACACTTGATTTTAATAAAACAAATGGCCTTATTCCTGCCATTGCGCAGGACCATGAAACAGGCGAGGTTTTGATGCTTGCGTATATGAATCGGGACGCGTGGGAAAAAACCCTTGCAACCGGGAAAGCAACCTATTTCAGCAGAAGCCGCCAAAAGCTCTGGATAAAAGGGGAGACTTCGGGAAATGTCCAGATGGTTAAAGAAATACTGATAGATTGTGATGATGATACCGTTTTGTTAAAAGTTGAACAAATAGGTAAGGCTGCCTGCCACACAGGCCATATAAGTTGTTTTTACAGAAAGGTTGAAAACGGTTCTTTAAAAAAAATAAGTGAACCGGTATTTAATCCTGATGAGGTGTACAAAAAATGAATGAAAAACTAAAACTTGGAATTCCCAAAGGTAGTCTGGAAAGTGCAACGATTTCTCTTTTCAAACGTTCGGGCTGGACAATCAATGTTAATGGAAGAAGTTATTTCCCTGAAATAAATGATGATGCTATTGACTGTGCAATTTGCAGAGCCCAGGAAATGTCGATATATGTTGAAAACGAAACTCTTGATGCAGCTCTTACAGGCAAAGACTGGATAGCCGAAAACAATTCTGATGTTCATGTTATTACAGATCTTGTTTATTCAAAAGTCAGCTCAAGACCCGCAAAATGGGTTATAGCTGTTGCATATGATTCTCCTGCTAAAACGCTTGAGGATCTTGAGGGCAAAAAAATTTCAACCGAACTTGTTAAATATACAAAAAAATATTTTAAAGAACGAAACATAAATGTAACGGTTGAGTTTTCATGGGGAGCAACGGAAGCAAAAATTGTATCCGGACTTGCTGACGCTATTGTTGAAGTTACGGAAACCGGAAGCACAATAAAAGCTCACGGTCTTCGTATTATTCATGAAATGATGCAAACTAATACTCAGCTTATTGCAAATCATAAAACATGGGAAAATAAATTCAAGCGCGCGAAAATCGAGCAGATTGCACTTATGCTAAAGGGAGCGCTTCTTGCCGAAAAGCTTGTTGGTCTTAAAATGAATGTTCCCCAGGAAAGCCTTGAAAAAATTGTATCTCTGCTTCCAAGCCTTAATGCTCCCACGGTTTCATCGCTTTATCAGTCAACATGGTTTTCCGTTGAAACTGTTGCCAATGTTAATATCATAAGAGATCTGATCCCGGAACTTTTGAAAAACGGTGCGGAAGGTATCATAGAATACCCTTTAAATAAGGTTATATAGCCAAGGCTATGGTTCTAATCGCATAAAACATGGCAACCATCTATTCCCCAGCTTTTTTAATATAGATATTGAAGATATAAGAAATGATATCAAAGCGCAGCCAGGAAATCACCCCATTTATAGTAATGGATGTTCTTGAGAAGGCTCGTGAAATGGAGCAAAAGGGAATAGATGTTATTCACCTGGAAGTTGGAGAGCCGGATTTTGAAACGCCTGAATGCATAAAAGATGCAATCATAAGAGCCGTCCGTGACGGACATACACACTACACACACAGCCTCGGATTGATTGAGCTGAGAGAGGCCATAAGCGAACACTATTATAATACATATAATGTTTCGGTTCACCCGGATAATATAGTAATTACTTCCGGTACATCTCCCGCTATGTTCAGCCTTTTTTCAGTGCTGTTAAACAAAGACGATGAGGTGATAATCTCCGACCCGCATTATGCATGTTATCCGAATTTTATAAAATTTCTCCTTGGTAAGTCTGTAACGGTACCGGTATTTGAAGACGATTCATTTCAGTACAGACCGTCTGCAATTAAAGAAAAGATAACGGAAAAAACTAAGGCAATATTTATCAATTCGCCTTCAAACCCTACAGGAACTCTTTTGTCTGAAAGCAGGATGAAGGTAATTGCCGAATTTTCGCAATATATTATTTCCGATGAGATATATCATGGGCTTGTGTACGAAGGCAAAGAACACTCGATATTGGAATTTACCCAAAATGCTTTTGTTGTAAACGGATTTTCAAAACTTTATGCAATGACAGGCCTTCGTCTTGGCTACCTTATTGCTCCGGAAAATTTTATCCGCTATATCCAGAAAATTCAGCAAAACTTTTTTATTTCAGCAAATTCAATAGTTCAAATAGCAGGGATCACAGCTTTAAAAGAAGCCGGCAATGATATTGCGAGAATGAAAAATATTTTTAATGAGCGAAGACTTTATATGATTTTACGCTTAAGAGAACTTGGCTTTAAGATAAAAATTGAGCCGACCGGTGCATTTTATGTGTTTGTAAATGCAAAACATATATCAAACGATTCCTATAAACTCGCCTTTGATATTCTTGAAAAAGCTCACGTAGGAGTTACGCCTGGTATCGATTTTGGAGCAAATGGCGAAGGATATCTCAGATTTTCATATGCAAATTCAATTGAAAATATTTCGGAAGGTATGAAACGACTTGAAAAATACTTATCAGATCGTAAAACGGCATGCTAATAAAAAGTTATTTCTCTGCTTTATAAGAAGATATAAATATGATTATTAAATCAGCCGAATTTGTTAAAAGTGCTGTAAAACCTTCTCATTACCCGGAAGAGAATCAACCTGAAATAGCCTTTGCCGGACGTTCCAATGTTGGCAAATCCTCATTGATAAATACTCTGTTAAACCGCAAAAATCTTGTAAAAACCAGTTCAACGCCAGGACGAACCCAGCTTATTAATTTTTTCCTGATAAATGATTCGCTGGGTTTTGTTGATATTCCTGGATATGGGTATGCAAAGGTTCCGGCCGCTGTAAAAAAAACCTGGGGAACAATGATTGAGACATATATACAAACCAGGAAAACCTTAAAAGGTGTTGTTCTTATAATGGATTTACGCCGCGTTCCCGGGCCTGAAGAAATAGCTTTTATGGATTGGCTAAATTATTACAATATTCCTTTTATCCGTGTTCTTACTAAAGCGGACAAGCTTTCAAAAACCCAGCAGAAACAGCAGCAAATGATTATTGCAAAATCGCTTTCGGCAGATAAAGACGACTTTATTCTCTTTTCAACAAAGTCAAAAACAGGCAAAAAACCTTTATGGGATGCCATAAAGAATCTGCTCCCCAAAAACCCGCAACAGTAAAGCTTTAATGTGAAAAATATGTCATCTGAAGAAAAAACAGAATTTAAATCAGGTTATGTTGCTATTGCCGGAGCTCCAAATGCCGGAAAGTCAACTCTGTTAAATAAACTGCTTGGTTTTAAAATTTCAATTACTTCAAGAAAAGCCCAGACAACAAGAAATAAAATACTAGGCGTGGTTCACAGGACTTCATCTCAGCTTATTTTGATAGATACACCCGGCATTCACAGGGCAAATAATGCCTTAAGCATAAAGATAGTTGATACCGCACTTTCAACCTTTGGAGATGTTGATATTATTTTGCTGGTCGGAGATGCGGCAAATTCTGATTCAACATCGGAATCAATACTTATAAAAAATATCGAAAAGATCAAAAAGCCGGTTGTTCTTGCATTAAACAAAATTGATATTGTTGATAAGCCAAAGCTGCTGGATGTTATAATTCAATGGGAGCGAAAATTTGATTTTGAAGCTATAGTCCCTGTTTCGGCAAAAAGTGCAGAAGGCGTGGAAGATCTTCTTTGTGTTTTAGAAAACCTTTTGCCGCCCGGCCCTCCGTTTTTCCCCGAAGATATGCTTACCGATCTTCCCGAGCGGTTCATAGCAGCAGAAATGATCAGAGAAAAGATATTTAGACTTACCGGTCAGGAAATCCCTTATGCTTCTGCTGTAACGATTGACTCTTTCACAGAGAAAAAAAATAAAGGAGTAGTAACAATAGATGCTACCATCCATATTGAAAGGGATTCTCAAAAAGGCATTATAATCGGAAAAAACGGGACCAAGCTTAAACAAATAGGTACTCAAGCCAGAGAAGAAATAGAGCAGCTAATCGGCACCAAGGTTTTCCTGCAATTATTTGTGAGGGTAGATAAGGACTGGAGTAAAAACAACAGAACATTAAAAAAGTTCGGGTACTGATGATTCTTTCTTTTCACCCCTGTTTTGCAACGGATAAAAACATAATATGTGCCGGGCGAAAGCCCGGATATGATGAACTTGAACAGATAAAGCTTGCTGATGCAGTAATACTATCCCAAGGGTGCAGCGAAACCTTGTATCGCATGGCAAAAGAAAACTGCAAGAATGTATTTCCCGACTATGATGCAAGGTTTGATTATCCCGGCAAGATGGGCCAGATTCTTTTGTTTCAGAAAACAGGAGTTGCCCATCCTTCGAGCAAAATTTTCTCTTCTTTATCTCATTTGTGTGATTTGAACGGCGACATAATAAATGAGCAACTTTTATTTTCTTACCCCTTTGTTATAAAATTAGACTGGGGCGGAGAAGGAGAAACGGTATATCTTGTCAAAACTCCATCTGATCTTAAATCTTATATTGCAAAGATAGAAGAGTATGAAAAAAGCGGCCAAAAAGGTTTTATATTACAGGAGTTTATTGAATCAGGCAATAAATCTTTAAGAATTGTTGTCATAGGCAATAAAATGATTTCCTACTGGCGCGTACAGAAAAATCCGGATAATTTCTGTGCAGGATTATCACAAGGTGCAACAATAGATTTTGAAATGGAACGTGCTCTAATAAGGCTTGCCGAAAAAAAGACAAAAATGTTTTGTAACCGGACGGGGATAAATCTTGCGGGGTTTGATTTTATTTTCTCAATAAATGATCCGGATAACGAGCCCCTTTTTCTTGAGATAAACTATTTTTTTGGAAGAAGCGGACTCGGAGGATCTGAAAAGTACTACAGGATTTTAAATAAAGAAATAAGAAACTGGCTAAAAAACTTGAACCTATAATTTACTAGTAAAAATAGACTTTCAGATAATGTTTTTGGCAAGGCCAGAAGGAGCTCCCCTGAGTAAAACGTACATCTGGTACGTTGTCGAAGGGGGGCAACTGATAACGCAGTCCAAAAACTTTATCCGGAAGTCTATGGGATTTTTATGGAACCCTTTGCTTACAATCTTGAAGAAGAAGACATAAAAAAGGAGCGGCGTTTAGCGCGGGAATTAAGAAGCTCCCAGTGGTGGAAACGCAAGCTTGCAAAGGGCATATGCCATTATTGCGGTCGTGAATTTTCTCCCAAGGAACTCACCATGGATCACATAGTTCCGATTGCACGAGGTGGTAAAAGCAGGAAAGGCAATTTAGCCACAGCCTGCAAGGAATGCAACAATGCAAAAAAGCAGCTTCTTCCAACAGAGAGAACAAGCAATGAATTTTGAATTAGGCCGCCATCGACACTGTAATGCTAATCCGTGATCCAATTGGTATAATCTGAGGCAAGAAAGATGACTATTGCTGCTATCTCCTCCGGCTCTTTCGTGTAACACTACTCTATTCACGCGAAAAGAAGTTGTTGCAGCTGGATAAATAATATATGCGTTAACGTATAATATGAAATCACGAATGGGTCTGGATGAGATTTGCATACAAGCTCTTGAACACCATAATAGACTATTTATAAAACAAAATAATATATGCTCATAAAAATCCGTCAGCTATTACTTCCGCTCAATTATGAAGATAAGGATATCAAAACTGCTGTTGCCGCAAAACTTGGAAGCAGTGAAGATATCCTTTCAGTTATAAAAATTATCAGAAGATCGATAGATGCGCGCAAACGAAGGGAAACCCCTGTATTTTCAGTTACTGCCGAAATTGAAATCAAAAACATAAAAGGGTTTTTACTGCCGGATAATGTTGACATTGAACAAATCAAAGAAAAAACGGTTCCTGCTGAATCCAATATCGGAAGAATATCAAGAAAACCAAACAGCCCTGTTGTTGTAGTTGGTGCAGGACCTTCGGGATTGATGGCGGCGCTTGTACTTGCGGAAGCCGGGCTTTCTCCGCTTTTAATTGAACGCGGGTCTCCTGTTAAAGAACGAACTATACAAGTTTCACAATTCTGGAAAAAAGGAACACTTAATCCTGAAAGTAACGTTCTTTTCGGTGAAGGAGGAGCGGGGCTTTTTTCGGATGGCAAGCTAACTTCGCGCAGTAAGAACAGGTCAGGAGTGCGCCGGTTTCTAAAAACACTTGTAAAATGCGGAGCTGCAGAAGATATTCTGATCGACGCGGAACCTCATCTTGGGAGCGATCTTTTAAGACAAATCGTACAGTCCTTTCGAAAGCTTATTGAAATAAACGGTGGAGAAGTACGATTTCATTCCTGTCTGGAAGGTATCCATATAGAAAAAAATACGCTTACCGGAATCATTGTTAATGGAAAAGAAATTGAAACCGAACACTGCGTACTTGCAAGCGGCCACAGTGCAAGAGATATTTATACAATGCTTGCGGGATCATCTGTTATGCTTGAACCTAAATCATTTGCCGCAGGAGTTCGCCTTGAGCTTTCACAGGAGCACATAAACCGTGCGCAATGGGGCCGCTTTGCAGGGCACCCGCGTCTTGGAGCAGCGCCCTTTCGCTTAACTTTCAAAAAGGATAAGTTACATCGCGCCTGTTATACTTTTTGTATGTGCCCCGGCGGAACAGTAATATCATGTGCATCATCGCATGGCGCTTTAACTACAAATGGAATGAGCCTTTCTAAAAGGTCGGGAAAATTTGGTAATGCTGCATTTCTTGTTCCTGTAGATCCAACCGATTACCCTGCTCAGGCGGATGAAGTAAATAATTATCTTGCAGGTATTGAATTTCAGGAAAAAATGGAACGTAATGCATATACCGAAGCCGGAAGCGATTATTCCCTTCCGGCGGCACCCCTTTCAGGGTTTCTTACAAAAAAATATCCGGATATTCTTACCAGCAACAGATCCTGGAAAAGATCACGGCCTGCTGATCTGCATAATATTCTTCCGGATTTTATCTGCGAAACTCTTTCTGTTGCAATTCCAAAAATGTTAAGCCTTATGGATGGCGTTGTCCCGGAAGAAACTCTTCTTTATGCTGCTGAAACAAGGAGTTCGAGCCCTTATCGCATACTGCGCAATGAATCGGGTGAATCAGTAAGTGTGTCAGGCCTTTTTCCTTCGGGAGAAGGAGCGGGTTATGCAGGCGGAATAGTAAGTTCAGCTGTAGACGGAATCATGGCCGCAGAAGCTGTGATTCGTTCATTATCAAGCTAATAGAAAAAACAATGAGCTTTTCACAAGCCCGTTAAAATTTGTCGGCCCATTGATAAAGCTTTGGATTTGAACAGACTTCGTAATATTTGTGAGAACTTATGTCCTTGACTTTAAATGTGGCAGTATCGATAATCGGAATCTGGGACTCACGTATTAGTAAACGTTGATAGTAGCCACTTTTGGTCGGGAATTTACCGGTGTAAAAATTTGATTTCAGTTCATTTATATCGGTCAAAGTTCCTTTAAGCAGTTTCAGATCAATTTCGTTGGAAAGCTTTTTAAAACCTTCTGCATTCAACTCAATGCCGTTGACATTATACCGCAAATAAAGGTCATCATTGCCATCAGTCATGTTTTCAGCATCGTAGGCTTGGAAAACGTAAAGATTGAACAGGCTGTTTTGATTGACAAAAAGCCGTATGCCGGCTTTCGAGCATCTCGACAAACGGTCGGCCTGATTTATTGCTGATGAAATCATGATACGGTTAGCCTGGTCGAAAAGAAAGGCCGGAACTTTGTCCGAATAACTGATGCCTATTCCAAGTTCAAGAATCGGTAACTGAAATTTCTGACTCTTTTCGTTATATCGCCTGATTATCATCAATATGTTAAGAGCGATACTGCATGCCTTTGAAGCACAAAACCAGCCGGCGGGTGCATTTTCATATTCAAAAATTGATAAAATGACAGCATCGCCCTCGATAAAATTTTTTGTTGCATCATACTCAGAAAGAATTTCAGATATTGGGTCAAAAAAATTAAGGCTGAAATAAGAGGCTGGATTCAAACCAAGTTTATTCATCTGGTAGGTGATGTCGGTGGAGCCGCGCACGTCAGCCTTAACCACAACATGGTTTATAATAGCTGCCTTTTCCGGAGGACGTTCATGGGGTAAAAGAAATTGATATAAAGTATTGTTCACCCGCGAAAGGTTTATAATCTTATCCTCCGTAGCAATATTCACCTGTTCCATACAGTCCTGGATTATTCTGAAGTTATTTATATCCCGATGATAACGTGCAAAAGCTTTGAGAAAACGTATAAGAAAGATTTTGTGCTTAAAATCGGTTGTGTTTTTAAGCAGTTTAATCTTTTTGTTAAGCGGACGTAGCGATAAGACTTGTTGGTAGTTTTGATTTATTCGTTTAAGCCTTTTTTTTATGGCTTTACGCGTCTTTGATGAAACCAGATACTGTGCGATCTGCTGGGGATTCAAGGGAGGACAGTATTTCAAATGTTCAGGCTGCATTTCATAAGATGCAGAGATAAGCTCAATCAATCCTTTGCGTTTAAATTGCTTATATAAATAATTTAACAACTTTTTTTGATTCTTCATCAGGTTTTTCAACCTGATAAGCTCACTTTTGGAGGCGTTTTGCTTTTTTAAGTTCCGGTAATCGGCTTTTGTTTGCAGCCAATTAAAAAGTAGCTCCATGTTTTCCGGATCTTGAATGATTCCTTCTATTTTTTCATTGTAAGTGCGCCGTTTTTTTAGGGTGTCCTCTTTATCATGAGATAGAGATGGGTTCGAGCGCTGTTCGATGTTGATATCGGAAAAACTGGGATCATATAAACCTATAGCGTTGATAATTTGGCGAACAAGGAAGATCAGAGCTTCATATTTGTCCGGATCATTTGTTCGACGACCGAGGCATAAATCATATTCATTGAGCATGATAAATGAATTATCATATTGTTGAGTATGCAGAATAGGATTGATAAGAAGGTTTTCGAATAGCTGTGTGCTGCAGCCAAAGATAGCTTCAAGCATTGGTTGTATTTCGTTTTGTTCAATGTCTGCCCAAAATCCGCACATATCCTTGCCTACCTTCTGTTCGATTATTGCACGATCCAGATGGATCTTTCTCAGGTTTACATTAGAATGGTAGGATTCTTCCGGCGGAGAATTATAGTCATAAACGCAAAGGTCTGTTTGGCGAACGGTTTTTTTCAGTTGTCCGATCATAGTGTCATACTGTGCCCGGATTCCATCAAGCAGTATTTTAAACACGGCAGTTTGAGCCAGATAAACTATTGAAATCTGTTTGCTGAGCTTAGCTTTGTTTATTGCTTCAAGCATCAATTCTTTATAAATCTGTTTATAGTTGTCTACCTCCATGGGCCATTCGCCGGACAACGATTCGAGTCCTTTTTTCTCGATTCCGGCATGATGCGACATTAATCTATAAACAAGTTTGCTGGTATCATTGATAAAAACAGGGCTTATCAAAACATCATGTCGTATGTTATCCACTCCTGGCACCAACTGCCCGAGAGAGAAGTCAACTGCATAATTTTTGAGGGGAAAACCGCTAAGAGGCGGCAATTTGAACAAGTTTTGAAAATAAGCGAACATGCGCCAGATTTTATCCTTTATCCGATATCAGACAAACTGTTACGCTTGGCGAGGTAAAAGATGCAAAGAACTCGCTATTATTAATGGTAGAATAATAAGAAAAATAGTCTGTTACGTCAAGAATTAAATATCAGAATGTCAGAAACACGTAAACTGTCCTGTAGTGTAGCACGTAATCTGTCCGGTTTACAATGGTCACCAGTGGTGGTGATGCATGAGATGGACAGAGATATTGCAGGAGCTATTTATTAGAAAGCAGCAGTTTTAGCGGCATATAAAAATTTTAAAATTTTGCATTAATGATTGGCATATAAGGCATGCGGCCATTTTCTATGTGATTCAAAATACCAATCTGTATACCTTTCATCTCATTACAATCATTAAAAAGTCCTATTTGAATACCCGTAACCTTGTCTGAATAGTTGAAAATCCCAATTTGAATGCCAGACATACTGCTGCTTTTATCATAATTGAAGTTAAAAAGTCCGGCTATCTGAATTCCTTTAAAAGTAGCGGCAGCATTGCCTATCAGACCTATCTGAATGCCTGTAGCATCGTATGTAACTCCGTTACCAAAACCGCCTATTTGTATCCCGGAAAGATGATCGGTGGTATTACCAAGTCCTGCTACCTGTATTCCTGTAACATTAAAATCGCCGGGATCCCCAGCGGCGTTATTCATTAGTCCAACAAGCTGTATGCCTGTGAGGTTATGGGTACTGTTCACACATAGCCCGAGATCAATTCCATGTAAATCGGTGTTTTTTCCATAGAAAATGGTAAAACGCATTCCGGCTATGCTCTTGTTCTCATTAAATAGTTGCAATGGATTAAAAACAGAAAACTGGAAAGGTGTCCAGCCGCTCCTGACAGCTGCAGGTTTCTCTGACCGCACTTGCACGTTTTCCGCCTTTGCACCAAATGCAGATACAAGCAATATTGTTACTACAAGAAATATCGTGCGTTTCATATTATCCCCCAAGAAAAATTCTTCACATGTTCATCAGGCAAGGCAATCAAAATAATGGCAATAATTTTTTCCGTATGATACACTCTTGAGCAAGTCTTGAATAGAAAAAGGGCCGAGATTAAATTCATGAGCTATTGTAATCATTAAATAACTTGGCGGAAGTGCATGGGAATCGAACCCACCCGGGACGGTATTAGCGCCCCACACCGGATTTGAAGTCCGGGAGCCCCACCAGTGAGCTGCGCACTTCCATTTGAAAAATTGGTCTATAATAGTAGCCCTCGTTTATTTGTCAATGATTTTATATTAAGGCAGATATTTTCAAAAGTCCATTATTCAATTATAATGGACTTTTATAAACTCATTAGGCAAGCAATTAAATCTGTAATAGCGAGATGTTATATATAATAAGAATTTCAAATTTCAGGGAGTTTATATGATTAACAGCAAGCGGCTTGCTGATACATTCCGGTTTCTTGTCGGGATCGACAGCGTTTCAAAACATGAAGGTAATTTCGCTAAGGAATTAAAAAAGATTTTTGAATCTATGGGTGCGGAAACTGCTGTTGATAACGCAGGGAAAATAATTGGAAGCGACACAGGGAATCTGGTTATAAAGTTTGCCGGTAATAAAAAGGCTCCTCCCCTTCTCTTGAATGCACATATGGATACTGTTGAACCCGGAAAAGGTATTGTGCCAGTTCTGAAAAACGGGGTTTTTACAAGCAACGGTACTACAATACTTGGGGCTGACGATAAAAGTGCAATAGCAATTCTTATAGAAGTAATGACGGTTCTTAAAGAAAAAAAAATGAGCTATGGACCGATCGAGATAGTTTTGACTATATGTGAAGAAATCGGACTGTTGGGAGCAAAAAATCTCGATATGAAACTCATTAATGCTAAATACGGGTATGCGCTTGATGCCACTGACACTGAAGGTATAGTTACACGCGCTCCCGGTGCCAACAGGCTTGAGTTTATAATCCACGGAAGGGATGCTCATGCCGGGGCTGCCCCCGAAAAGGGTATAAATGCAATTCTTCTTGCCGGGAAAGCAATTGCCGGGCTTGAACTCGGTCGGATCGACCGTGAAACAACATGTAATATTGGTATAATAAAAGGTGGTATAGCAACAAATATTGTCCCAAGTTATGTCAACATTAAGGGTGAGGTCAGAAGTCATAACAGTGAAAAGTTGAAGGAAGTCACAAATAACATAATATCTTCTTTTGAAAATGTTATTAAGAATTACCAGGGGGATTCGTCCAATGGCCTTCCAAGAGTTGATGTTATTGTGGAAGATGATTTTTCCAGTACAAATATACCCGAAAACCATCCGGTTGTGACATTAGCTAAACAAGCCGCCACAAATCTGGGTAGAAACATGGTAACAAAAATTACAGGTGGCGGAGCCGACGCAAATATATTTTTTGCAAAGGGCATTATAGCAGGAGTCATAGGAACCGGTATGCGCGATATGCATACTGTGCGGGAATCGGTTAAGGTTGATGACATGGTTAATACCGGTGAACTTTTACTTGAGATTATTAAGCTTCATACAATCGGTAATTAGCCTGGACGCTGCTTTTTCAAGTTAAACATATTTGGCCATGCTTAAGGAATAAATATATGATTGCATATTTTGACTGTTTTTCCGGAATAAGCGGTGACATGACTTTAGGTGCTTTCATTGACCTTGGTGTACCAATTGACTGGCTTAAAGAAAATATTAATAATATCCCCTTAAATGATTTCGAGTTGTCCGTTTCAAATGTTTTCAAAAACGGGATAAGCGCAAAACAAGTTGAAGTAAAAACTTCCGCATCTTCCGTATCAAGAAACTATTCTCAGATTTTATCCCTTCTTTCAAATAGTTCTCTTTCGGCAAATATTAAAGATATGAGCACCTCAGTTTTTGAAATAATCGCTACAGCCGAAGCCCAAATTCATGCCTGCCCAAAAGAAAAAGTACATTTTCATGAGTTAGGCGGAGTAGATTCAATTGTCGATATTGTCGGAACAGCTCTTTGCATTGATTACCTTGGAATAACAAAGGTATATTCATCAAAAATTCCCATAAGTTCAGGCTTTGTAAACTGCCAGCATGGAATTATTCCGGTTCCGCCGCCTGCTGTGTTATCAATATTAAAAGATGTTGCTGTATATGGCGTTGATATAAAAAAGGAGATTGTAACACCCACCGGTGCCGCTATTGTAAAGGCGCTTTGCCAATCATTCGGGACATTCCCTGATATGATTGTCGAAAAGACAGGCTATGGCGCAGGAAAATATGATCTTGAACATATTCCGAATCTTTTAAGAATTACAACAGGCAGGGACACAGCAAAAGAAATCTATCAAAAAGATGTTATCCTGCAGATAGAAACCTGCATTGATGATATGAATCCTGAAATTTTCGGATTTCTGATGGATCGCCTTTTTGAAGACGGAGCCCTTGATGTATACTGGACACCTGTTTATATGAAAAAGAACAGACCGGGAACCAAGATATATGTAATTTGCAGCCATCATAATAAGGATGTCGTTATTAACCGGATCTTATCTGAAACTACTACAACAGGTGTCAGATATCATGAGCTTGAAAGAAAAAAACTATCAAGGCACCAGGTTGAGATGAAAACAATCTACGGAATTGTTTCGGTAAAATGTATCACAAACACGGATGGCACAAAACGCTTTGTTCCTGAATATGAAGTTTGTAAAAAAATTGCTCTTGAGAAGAATATACCTATAAAAAATGTGTACGAAAATATTCTAAAGGATTTATCCTGATGAATAACGGCAATCCTCATATTGTTATAATAGGAGCCGGGTTTGCAGGCTTATGGGCTGTTAGAACTTTATCAGGAAAAAATGTGCAGGTAACTCTGATAGATAAAAACAACTATCATACATTTCTGCCTCTTCTTTATCAGGTAGGCGCAGCCGAGATTGAACCGGAAGGTATAGCTTACCCTATACGTTCACTGATCAGAAAATATTCAAATATCAAATATCTAAGATCGGAGGTAAGCGATCTTGACCTTGATTCTAAAACTCTTATAGCAAACGGCAGAAAAATTAGTTTTGACTACTGTATTATAGCCACTGGCTGTACAACAAATTTTTTTGGAATACCCGGGGCGGAATCGGTTTGTTTTAAACTAAAGACGCTTGATGACGCTGTTATCATCAGAAACCATATTCTTACCTGCTTTGAAAGGGCTGCGTTTTGTACTGGAATTGAGCGGCAAAACAGTCTGCTAACATTTACAATAGTAGGCGGAGGCCCGACCGGCGTAGAATTTGCCGGAGCACTTGCAGAATTGTTATATGGACCTATGCGCAAAGATTACCCGGAATACGATATTAATAAAGCCCGCATAGTGTTAATAGAATCTTCAAGCAGATTACTGGGTATGTTACCTGATGCTCTGAGCTCATACACACTTAAAAAGCTTCAAAGTCTCGGGGTTGAAGTTATGCTGGAAACCTCTGTTGAAAACATTACTCCGATGGGTGTTAAAATCAAAGAAGGGGCAACTGTCGAATCTGAAACCATACTGTGGTGTGCCGGCGTGAAGGGCCCTGTTGAGGCTTCCGGCTGGCGTATTCCGCTTGCAAAAGACGGAAGGATAACGGTTTCTGAAGACCTAAGAATTAAAGATTATGAAAATGTATATGCAGCTGGAGATGCAGCATGGTTTGAATTTAATGGAAAGCCCCTGCCGCAAACAGCACCAGTGGCGATTCAGCAGGGAGTGATGGCAGCAGAAAATATTTTAAGGCAAATAAAAGGATCTCAAACTCTGCCTTTTAGATTTGTTGATAAGGGTGCTATGGTCACGATAGGCAGAAACAGTGCGGTTGCAAATTTTGCCGGAATGAAGTTTAAAGGTTTTTTTGCCTGGATTATATGGCTTGTTATTCATTTAACGAACTTGATCGGATTCAGGAATAAAATAATAGTACTCATTAACTGGTCGATAGATTACTTTCTTTTTGAAAGGGCGGTCCGTCTTATTCTTCCTTCGTGCTGTAACGAACCGGGATTTGTTTCATGTCTCAGAAGGAGACGCGATAAACAGTAATGAATGTTTTGTATAAAGTTATACTTCTATCAGTCATATGTTTCATATTATTATTTAATTTTACTGGCTCTGATCAAAAGTTACAAAAGCTGGCACAAGAAGTGTACTTACAAAAACAATGGACGCCGCCATTACCGCCAAACAAATTTAAATCCGACGGCTGTTCGTTCTGTCCTGATAATGAATGGTTAAAATGTTGTGTTGAGCATGATGTTATTTATTGGATGGGAGGCAGCAAAGAGGAAAGAAAGCAAGCGGATTTGGATTTGGAGAAATGTGTAGGCAGGTCAGGACATCCGTTCATAGGTAAGATTATGTATTATAGCGTTCGTATAGGTGGAGTATATTGGCTTCCCGCCCCTTTCAGATGGGGTTTTGGCTGGGATTACCCTCAATCCGGTCCTCCTGATAAAAAGTATTGATGCATTACTATTGTCGGAAAAATGATAGGATTGCAGTTTATTCAAGCTTTTCTTTCATCCCACAACACATGTGCCATATCGACTATAGTTTGTTTCTGAACTTGTGTAAGCGGGCAGAATGGAGAGTTATCAAAAGTCGTTTCCCTGTTTTCAACGATCAGTACCATTGCGTCCCTGTTTAATGTATGCGTGTGCCAAGTTGATTTTTTAACATTATAAATCTTAAGTGGATGCATATCTTCAGCGTTGATTTCCGTAACCGTTTCAGTTCCGTTACCGATAAAAAGTATGCAGCGCCCGCGCAACAGCACAAAAACTTCATCTGTTTCATTATGACGCTGCATCGCTGAAAGATTTTCCGGCAAAAGTTCAGCGCTGAAATTTAATACAGCTACCCGCCATGTCTCAAAATCAACAACAGGGCTGTATCCTTCTTTTGTATAATCGAGTATATCTATTAATTTTTCGTGCCGGGCCTTGTTCGTACAGTCATCCATTTTTCTATTCACCATTACCTTATCATCGCGAGTTTATTTGGAGTTAACATGAGCCAGTTTCAAAACGTCCCATTTTGGCCGATCTCTGCGTTGGGCAAAAATTTTAATCCTCGAAATACTCCATGTATTCCTGCGGTTAAAATTTTCACCCGCCTTGACCTTGACCAAACTGAAACGTTTTGAAAGTGGCTCAACATATCAAATAGTTTATTGACAATAAATCTTATTATTATATATGGTTTTAATTTTTAAAATAATTTCTGCATGTTTTTCCGTACTATTACAGATAATCCGATTGAACAATGCTGATAATATGGACCTGTTAAAATCGTTGTCAAAGTTCAAAAATGTTTATATGGGCAAAATATTTCTTAGTTTCTTGTCCAGTTCAATACAAAAAATGCTGTATGTATAAACAAATTAATGTAATACGAATTGGCTTATAAAACAAGCTAAAGGTTGGCCCTGGGTGTAATTAAAAGTGTTGGTTAGAAGGTTTGCATCAATTACATATCATATAAAAAAACGATACGAGCAAGTGCATAAAAATAACATGCTGTAATCATTAAATAATTCTAGACTTTTTGATTTAACTAGTGTATAGGTTGGTTTAGGTAAACAAATTAACGTGTTACAAAGGAGAACCCAACCTATGACCGACCATCCAAAAGACAGCATAGAGAACAGACTTAACAAGCATCCTCATCTCAAAAACAGAATTGAACAATTATTGAAAATTGTAGAAAACGCTGAAGGAGATTTAACAAAAGCCGACGAAGCTGAAAAGAGAGTGATTGAAGAATTACGCAAAATGGGAAATGAAGTGTTGCACGATTGGGCTGCCAACAGAGAAGAACAAGAGGCTGACGCCGGGAATAAAAGGGGGTTGGCAAAGAATGGTAAAAAAAAATAACTTGGCACACCAGTTATGGGGAAATATCTGTTATTGAGAGAATATTTTTGAATAAAGGGAAGTTGTATAGACCTTTTTCATATACGGCAGAAGTAACAAGTCGTTGTTATTCACTTCCATTGCAGCGTATTATCACAGATTTTGGAGCGGATGTTTCTTTTCAAAAGATATCTAAAAAGCTAATGGAGCATTATGGGATAAGCGTTTCTATCAGTTCAGCACAAAAGGTCACAGAGAAGCATGCTGAATCCGTAAAAAGTATGGAACATCTACAAAGAGATATTCCTGATGAAGCCGGGGTAAAATGTTTGATATGTGAAACGGATGGAACAATGATTCCAATAGTAGATACCGATAATAAAAACGGAAAGTCTTCGGACAAACGGAAGACTCGTAGTGTTCGATGGAAGGAAGCGCGTTTAGCTCTTGCCCGGCAGAAAGACAAAGTTGATCCGGTTTTTGGGGGAACTCTTGGTTTAGCTGATACGGCTGGGGACCATTTATTTGATTGTGCTGTCAAAGCCGGATTTGGGGATAGAACAAAGGCACATTGTGTAGGTGACGGAGCCTCGTGGATTGCAGAACAGGTAGAAAGAGTGTTTTGCGGTCAAGGGAATTATTTAATCGATTTTTATCACTTATGTGATTACCTGGCAGCGGCTTCAAAAAAGTGTTTCCCGGAAAATCCTGGAAGTTGGCTGGATCAACAAAAAAAGAGAATGAAA
>JAHIFE010000004.1 GCA_018901125.1 Pseudomonadota bacterium
ATGAGAAAGCCCCGCTTCCCATCTTCGCAATTGCCTGACACTGACTTTGATTAACTCGGCAAATTCGTCCTGGCTTATCTTGCGCCATTGCCGATAATCTTTAATAAGCTGCCCAAGTGATTTATAATGTTGAAAATTATTAGAGGACATGTCCTGACCTTGATAAAAGTGTAATGCTGTGTAATTATATGATCAAATAATATAGCAAATTTTAGATAAATCATCAAATAAAAGGAGGAACGCAATATGCAGACAAGCGCTTTGAAAAAGAATGAAGAAATACAAAGCTACCAAATAGCTGAAAAAGCTGTTTTAACCGAGCGAGTTAAAAGGCTAAAGGATAGTTTTATTGACACGGAAATCAAGAGCTCTACAGAAAGAACAAGGGCTTTGCATGAGGTGTATTTGGAAGCAGGCGGGGAACCGATTGTTATTACCAGGGCAAAAGTCCTCGACAGATATCTCAGGAATATGACGCTTTACATTGATGAAAATCCGATCGTAGGCAGTATAGCCAAAGACCGAAGAGGTGTTAACCCTTTTCCTGATTACAACGAAGCCGCAAACAAGCTTTTCAGCAGCTTTGGAGATATGGCTGTAGATGAGAAAGAAAAGAAATACCTAAAAGAGGTAGATGCTTATTTCAGGGGTAAGAAACAAGTAGATTTGGTAAACACAATCTTTCGTGAAGTAACCGGTCTTAATCGGCAGGATTATTTAGATCACGGCGTATTTATTGACATTGTAGGCGTTCCTTTAGGACTTATCAACTTAGATTACGGAAAGGTTATGAATATAGGCTTATCCGGAGTTATAAAAGAAGCCGAAGAAGGACTGTCCCGATTGGATCTTACATATTATGAAGATTTCAAAAAAAGAGATTTCTATGTCGCAGTTATTATAACTTTAAAAGCAGTAATTGCCTGGGCAAATCGTTACGCCGATTTAGCGGAAGAAATGGCAAAGAATGAAAAGGATGCAGAAAAAAAAGCAAATCTTGAAAAAATTGCTGCAACCTGCCGCTGGGTTCCCGAAAATCCGGCCAGAACCTATTATGAAGCGGTACAATCCTTCTGGCTTGTTCATTCTGCCGCATGGATAGAACAGGCACAGGGAGCGATTGCCCCCGGTCGTTTTACAAAATATACATATCAGTTTTATAAAAATGACATAAAAGCAGGCAGAATTACGGATGAAGAAGTAATCGAGCTTTTTGAATTGCTTTGCATTAAATTATCAGAAATCGGAATTCAGTATTCAACCGAGGTTTATGCAACAGGCGCCCAGCAGCATACAGCTCAAACTTTTCTGATCGGCGGACTTGACGAAAACGGAGAAGATGCCACTAATGAACTTGATTATTTATGGCTTGAAGCTGAAAAAAGAGTTCGGATGGTTCAGCCAAGTACCGTTTGTGCATGGCATGACAAGATGTCGGAGAAATTTCTTCTCAAGTGTGCCGACACGGTTAAAATAGGTCTTGGCAAACCGGCATTCATCAACTCTCATATTGCGGTCAAACGTAACCTTGAGCGCTGGGACTGTACTCCGGCGGAAGCCAATGCATTTACGGTAATCGGTTGCAGCCAGAGCGCGGTTGCCCACAGCATGGATAATGTCTGGGGCGGCTTATTAAATTATGCCAAGATTTTGCAGCTTACTTTAAATGACGGCAAAGACCCGAAGTCGGGAAAACAACTGGGCCTGCAAACCGGCACTATCGAAAGCTTTAAGACATATGAGGATCTGGAATCGGCTTTGAGCAAGCAGTTTCGCTATTTTACAAAGATGCTTCGAACCGTAAGCCGTATATCTGAAAATGTACATGGCCAGTTTTTTCCGACACCTTATTCGTCTGCTCTTGTAGACGATTGTTTAAAAGTGGGCAAGCACGTTCTGGACGGCGGAGCAAGGTTCGGTGGTGATGCGGATTGTCTTGCCGGAGCAGTGGATGTTTCCAATTCTCTGGCTGCCGTTAAAAAAGTAGTTTTCGATGATAAAAAAATCACTATGGCCCAACTTTATGATGCATTGAAAGATAATTTTGCAGGCCATGAAGAGACGCAGCGTCTTCTTTTATCCGCACCCAAGTACGGCAATGAAGATGATTATGTAGATCTGATAGTAAGAAAAAGTTATGATGAATTCTATGATGAAGAGAGTAAGCATAAAAGCTTTTTGGGCAAGGATGACGGAAGGCCCTGGGGCGTGGTGGTTGCAGGACATAGCTGGTTCGGTATGCACGTAGGAGCCCAGCCTAACGGACGAGGGGCGGGAAATGCCTTAACCGATGGTTCTATTTCAGCGACTCCCGGAACTGACAAAAAAGGGCCTACAGCTCTTATAAATTCCGCTTGCAAAGCAATGGACAACACAAAATACAGCGGAAATATCTTCAACATGAAATTTCATCCAACAGCAGTGACAACTGAAGATGATCAGAAAAAGCTTTTGTCTTTGATAAAGACTTTTATGGATTTGGGCGGATACCACATACAGTTTAATATTGTAAGCTCCAAGCTCTTAAAAGAAGCTCAGCTCGCACCGAAGCAATATAAAAATTTAGTGGTCAGAGTAGCAGGGTTCAGCGCCTTTTTTGTTCAGCTTGACAACAAGCTTCAGGAAGAAATTATCGCCAGAACCGAACAATCTTTTGCTTAA
>JAHIFE010000031.1 GCA_018901125.1 Pseudomonadota bacterium
GGTAAGTCTGCCATCCGTTCTTCCATCACGGACGGCAAATGTGTACACTAAGAAAATGCTAACATCAGAGAGAAAACGATAATAAATATAAATCGTTATATGCCATAGTTCGTTTCTTTAATGGGGGAAGATCCGTTATATGTGTCAAATCAATATAATATTTGGCTTTGGCCAATAAAGAAAATAAAAAAAGGGTTCAAGGGCGATAAATGAAAAATTTCACTTAATCCCTTAAACCCTTTAACAAAGAACAACCCCCTTTAATTCCCCCTTTGTTAAGGGGGAAAGCAAGTTGTTTACATCTCTTCAAAACATCGATCTATTTTTTTTGTTCGTATGCTTTTTCTATCATCTGCCCTTTGGCACCCGGCCCAGCTGCTCTTTCCAGGGTGTTAGGAGGAATAATGGTTACAGATGTCCTGCATTTCAGTTTAATATGCATAGCATCTTCCAATTCCTTTTTAAGAGCATTTTTCTTATCATCCGTATCTATATCAATTCCGCATTCAACTTTTATTTTCATTGGTGGCGGAACACCCGGACCCGGTTGTTCCAGAACGATTCTCATCTCTCCTGTTGTTTTCGGTTCTAATGAACTTACAACATTTTTAATAGCTGCCGGATATACATTTACACCTTTTATGATAAGCATATCATCGCTTCTGCCAAGGATCTTGATTCGTGGGAATTTCCATCCGCATTTGCATGTTTCCGTAAAAATCTGAAAAATGTCTCCTGGTGACCACTTGAAGAAAGGACGCGCCATCCATTGAAGATTAGTCATTCTACTTTCTCCAACCATGCCGTCTGTAATATTCCTGATCGGCTCTTTTGTAGTCGGATCCACCAGATCTTCCATAATTAAGATGAAATCACGCGTCAACAGATGCATACCCTGATAGTCATCCAAATCACATGATCCGCCTATATATCCTCCAAATGAATCATAAAGACGGCAACGATAAGCATCTTCAATTTTTTTCTTTACAGACGGTATTGCAGCAGCGGGAGCACCGGAACTAATCAGTCTTTTTAAGCCTAATTGACTTACATCTTTATTTAATATTTTCGGTGTGGCTTCTATAAGATATTCAATAAGAGGTCCTGTGGCAAGTAAGGTTGATGGCTTAGTAACATCTATCATTCTAAGAATTTTTTCTGTCCCTGCTTCAGCCCCTATCGGAATAGGCAAACATCCATACCATCTTAGTGCATGTTCATATATTCTTAAACCTGCCAGGTTCGCAGCGCCAGCAGCATACAGCACTCTTTCTCCCGGTCGTAAACCCATTTTCCAGAAATGACGCCCGGCCATATGATGATGTATTTCATAATCTTCTTTTGTAAACAAATAGGGAAAAGTCGGCTCACCGGTAGTTCCGGTTGTTGAACCCAGGTGAATTATCTTGTCTATTGGAGCACAAAGATTTGTTCCAAAAGGATGGCCATATTTTTCAGAAGATGCTGTCTGTGTTTCTCTGTCATCAGATTTCTCAAAATACAGATTAAGGTTTCTGAAATCATCCCATGTTTTAATATCTTCAGGCTTTGCTCCGATAGCATCGAATTTCTTCTGGTAAAAATCCGGGGAATTATCATAAACATATTTTATCTGTTTTTTAAGTTTTCCCATCTGCAGCTGCCGGAGTTCATCTGCGGGCATATCCTCCAACGCTGCCAACTCTTTATCATAATCGATATTTTCCATAAGTCTCCTTCTATTGCCGGTATCGGGCTAATATAACCCCGGCAATACCATACGTTGATTTTGTTTATCCCTTTCTAAATTTATATTACCCGGGAGTCTCTTATAATTTATTTATCACTAACATTTCATCAATAACTAATTAAACAATTATGTTGTAGCATATTTATTTGCAATGTGTTCTTTATCCCAGACATCCCGTTATTGTAATTTTATTTCCCAAATATTAGTTTTGCGGTTTATGATGTCAAAATCGTCTTGTTTGTTGACAGACCATCGCATGTATATAAAGCCATATCGAGGTAAGGGGGCGCATGTAACCTGCTGTTTACATACGCCCCCTTACCGGGATACGCCAAATAAAGGATCTGGTCTTGACAGACTCGCAAAAAACCAATTAACGACTTTTTACGAGTCTGTCAATCTTAATTATTCGATAAGATTATCAGATTAATCTACATATTTTTCTTATTCGAGTTTATAAACTTTTAATGCGTTATCCCTTAATACTTTTTTCTTGATTTCGTCTTTTATGGGAAGCTCCAAAAACTCCTTCTTGCATCTTGTGAGACCGAATCCGTTTGTAGCCCACATTACCTTATCCTGCCCTCTTCCGTTAATAAATTTGATTATATCAGGATGAAGATCGGATGGATAATATGCCCCGATATTGCCATAAACATTATTATGCCTCCAGATCATGGATATCCACTCTGAAATCCAGGGAAATCCGGTATGAGTCAATACAATTGTCAGATCCGGAAAATCCATGGCGATTTCATCGGCATACATCGGATGACCAGGTTCGCTGGGCAAAGCCTCGGCCGAATGTCCTACCTGAAAAGAAACAGGTATTCCCATATCAAGACATTTGCTGTAAAGAGGGTACATTTTTTTATCATCAGGCCTTATTCCATAACTGATAGGATGCGCAAAAACAAACTTGCAGCCGTAGGCTTCATAAGCCTGATCTATTTCTTCCAGACTTTCTTTAATTCTGAAAGGATTCCAGCTGGCGCCTCCTATTATACGGCCTTTTGATTTATCAACAAAATTTTTTATTGTTTCAACAGACCAGTTTACCCAGAATGTATTATCTCGCCGGGACCAGTTCTTGGCGCATTCCATGAAAATGTACTGAACCCCTATCCTGTCCATTTCATCGACCACACCTTCAACCGAACCTGGGCCCATCATGCCGAGCACTTTCCATTCTTCGCCGGGTTTTAGTCCCAATCTTTTAGCCACTCCTGCAAATGTACCCTTTACCATTTGCTTAACTTCGCTTATTTCAAACATCGGCTTGGCTATCTCAGGATCGGCATAAAATGCCCTGCACATGCTGTCTATAGCCATGACATCTTTTAATTCCATCTCATCTCCTCCTTAATTTCTGCTCTTTAGTATTAACAGATTCTTTAATATCAAGCACCAACCTGTATATCCCAAACAGGAGAAGTGCCCGGAGGAAGTGCATCCTGGCATAACAATGTTGTACAGCTTGGGCAATAGAACTCATGATAAACAAGAAATCTATCAGTCTGAAGATAATTCTTTCCGATTTCGCTTCCCTTGATCTCGGCTTTTAATGCATGATCTTTGTAATTCTGATCATTTCCGCAAAATACATGGCCGCATTTCAAGCACTGGATCTTCTTGTCCTTGGTTATCTGCAGGTTTTCATGAATTCTTATGATACCTTCTTCAATAGGAGCACAGTTCAGCGCAGGAGCTTTACATGTTGTCACAGCACGTTCTCTTCTTTTTGCCTTGAGAAGTTCTCTTTGTTTTTCCGTAGCTTCTTTGTTTATGCCTTCATTCTTGCCTTCAATGATCACGCCGTATATATCTATTGCATATTCAGGAGTAATTATCAGATTTACAATATCGGCTAAAACTCTTTCAGGTTCGCGATCCAGAGGATCTCCATAGCCGCCTGCTCCTACTCCGTACAGATAATAGATATCACCCTGGAATGCAGGTGTTGCGGAAACCATGGTAGGCCATTCTTTTTGATCGCCTCCCACTTTTTTAATATCTTCAATAGAAGTAATAGCCTTGCCACTTGCCAGATATGCGTCACTTGTGGTGTTATTGGCAACATAGTTTTTATAAGGA
>JAHIFE010000032.1 GCA_018901125.1 Pseudomonadota bacterium
AACCGAAATATCATCGGCGTTTAAAAGGCAGGGCATAAAAAAGACTGCTAAAACAAACAGATACAGAAAGGCTCTTTTCATTGCGGTTCTCCAAATGGTTAGGGGTCAGGGACAAGGGGCCGGGGATCAGAAGTAAGTAATCAGAAATTTGCGCGCAGAAACCAGAAACCAGAAACCAGTATCCAGCCGCCGACTACAGTATATTTATAAAACCGAAACTTAATAAAGCTAAAGCAAAGATAACGCTTAGTAAGATGCGATAAAAAAATAAATTAAATGGAAAGATATTTTGATAAATCAATAATTTAATAACAATATAATTTATGCATGTCAATGAATTATTTTTATTACTTGATATAAGCACCTGCCCGGAACTGCGGTTCAGTCATTCGCCAGATATGACAATCAATTGCTTTCAAGGATGTTTTTTTATTGTCAACTTAACCTTGACATAAAGCATACTCATGGTAATATGCGAAAAAAATAGAGCCCAACTAATTGTTATGCTTCATTCTCTTAAATAATATTTGCAGGAGAAGGGTCGTGCTTAAAACGAATAAATTATCAAAAACTGCAATAAGCAGCTTTTTAACCATATTTGCATTATCGGTTCTATGCAGCGCTTTGTGTCCGGAATTTTTACATGCAGAAAGCATGCTTCCTCCAGGTCTTATTATCAAAGACAATTTTGTACCAGGTCAAGGGCCTTCAATTGGAAAGATTCTTTATGTAAAATCCGATGCTATCATAATTCATTCCGATAATAAATTCGGATATATGGCCAAACAAAATCTTTTACTTTTTGAAAAAGACAAGCTTATCACACAGGAAAAGGGACGTGTCGAAATAGGGTTAAACGATGGAAGTACTTTGATTCTTTCCCCGAAAACAAGTATGGAGCTATCTGGAAATGTTTATGACAGTACAAAAAAAATAAGATCTTCGTTTATTAATATGTACCTTGGAAAAGCGCGCTTTCTTGTTACAAAACTTGCAAATTTCAGGTTATCTGCTTTTAAAGTCAGAACAGCTACAGCTATAGCAGGGGTGAGGGGTTCGGATTTTGTAATAACAGCATCTCCAATTTCCACACAGATTGCGGCCCTGGCACAAACAAGCCTTGAAGTCACAAGTCTAATGTCTCCGGATAAAATCACCCTTCTTTCCGATTTTGAGAGGACATCCGTTGAAAAAGATGCCCTCCCCTCTCCGGTTGAAAAAATCCCAACAGAAGAAATTGATAAAATCCTGAATGAGTTTCAGCCATCACCCGGTTCCAAAATATCGGAAGGAAGCGCGATTATCAATAAACTTTCAGGCAAAAACCTTACAAACATAGCCATAGGAAAAGGAAGCGAAGCGAACCTTGGAACTGTAAAAATACAAGGGTCAAATATCAAGGGAGCTGTAATTAATGATGCATCTGGTTCAAATATGACAAATATAGCGGCAGGAACAGACAGCAAAGCAAATCTTGGCTCTGTTACAGTAGAAAATTCGGAAGTAAAAGGCGCGATAGTAAATAAAAGCAAGGGAACAAATGTTTCCAATGTTGCCGCAGGAACGGAAAGTAAAGCAAACACAAGTTCAATTATAATTGAATAAAAGCTCTTGTGAATGAGCAAATTTTTGATGGATTATACTACAGATCTCAACGAATCTTATTTTGAACAAATCCGGCATTAAAATAATATCTGCCGTCATAAGCGGAGTACTTCTTACAGCTTCTTTCCCAAAGACAGGCCTGTCCTGGATTGCCTGGCTTGCTCTTGTCCCCCTTCTTTCAGCTATAAACAATCTTAAGTTTAAGCAAAGCTTCCGATTGGGGTTATTAACCGGTATGGTTCATTACCTCACACTGCTTTACTGGCTTTCATACACAATGGGAACCTACGGACATCTTCCCGTTTATCTATCCATCCCGATTCTGTTTCTTTTTTCTTTGTATCTTTCCCTGTACATAGCTATCTTTTCAGGATTGATATCAAAATTATGTTTCAAACCACTGCATCTTTTTTTCCTGTTCCCTGTTTTATGGGTTTGTATTGAATACATAAGATCAAATCTTTTTACAGGTTTTCCCTGGGAGCTTATCGCATATTCACAATATAAGTCATTGCATATTATACAGGTTTCGGATATATTAGGCCCGTATGGAGTATCTTTTCTGCTGGCCTTATCCAACGCAGCGTTTTTTGCCTCATTTTTGTTTTTAACTAAAATAGCATGGCAGGAGAAAAGAGTCTCTTTTAAAGATGCTGTGATATCAATGCTTGTATTTATATTTATATTCACAGGGTGCTGGTATTACGGGAAATACCGGATAAATAAAATAGACGAAACCGCATCGGGTTCCGAAAACATAAGAATATCTGTAATACAGGGGAATATAGAGCAATCGGAAAAATGGGACCCTGCCTTTCAGTTATCAACAATAAATAAATATATAAATTTATCCCGATCAGTTAAGGCTGATAAACCCGATCTTGTCGTATGGCCTGAAACAGCAGCTCCTTTTTATTTTCTGTACGATACAGGGTTATCAAGGTTAGTGCAGGATCTTGTTTCAGAAGTAAATAGCAGCTTTTTGATAGGCAGCCCCTCTTTTATCACTAATGATGATAAAATTGAGTATTACAATAGTGCATACATGCTTGGTCCTGATGAAAAAGTAACCGGTAAATATGACAAGTCGCATCTTGTTCCTTTTGGTGAATATGTGCCTTTAAAAAAGTGGCTGCCGTTTATAGGAAAAATTGTTGAAAATGTGGGGGATTTCAATTCCGGCAAAAAAGGAAGCACAATAAGTTTAAACGGCAACAGCATCGGTGTTCTGATATGTTATGAACTTATCTTCCCTTACCTTGCACGGGCGCAAGTAAAAAACGGGGCAGATTTACTTGTTAATATGACAAATGACGCATGGTATGGAACAACAAGCGCGCCATATCAGCATTTTTCAATGGCTGTGTTCAGAGCCGTTGAAAACAGGCGTACATTAGTAAGGGCGGCTAATACAGGAATAAGCGGATTTATTGATCCTGCCGGCAGAATAATTGAATCAACGAATCTTTTTGAAGATGTTGCTATTACAAGAAAAGTTCCTATATTAACCGGAATAACTTTTTACACTCGTTTCGGGGATCTATTTGCATTTGCCTGCTTGGCAATAGCAACAATAATAGGTTTGGTTAAATTTATTAAAAATTAAAATCAGTTGAGCCACTTTCAAAACGTTTCAGTTTGGTCAAGGTCAAGGCGGGTGAAAATTTTAACCGCAGGAATACATGGGGTATTTCGAGGATTAAAATTTTCGCCCAACGCAGAGATCGGCCAAAAAGGGACGTTTTGAAACTGGCTCAGTTGAAACAATAAACAGGAGGTAACAACATGTCTTTCGAAATTAAACAGAACCTAAAGGATATTAACCTGAAATTAGAAGAATTAAAGGGCTATCTTTGACTTAGATAATAAGGAAAAAAGATTAAATGAGATAGAATTCTTAATATCAAAAGACAATTTCTGGGAAGACCATGATAAGGCAACTCCTCTTCTTAAGGAAAGAACACTTCTTTCCGGCAAGGTGGAAAGTTTCAAAAGCCTTTTAAGAGATCTTGAAGAAAGCGAAATTTATTATAATCTTGCAATAGAAGAGTCCGATTCCAATACCATCGAAGAAGTATCCGGCCAGATTCAAAAACTTAAGGCAAAAATAAATAAATTTTCTCTTATTCTGATGTTAGATGGTGAAGACGACCTTAACAACGCCATTGTTTCCATCAATGCCGGAGCAGGCGGAACCGAAGCACAGGACTGGGCTGAAATACTCTTTCGTATGTATTCAAGATGGATTGAAAGAAAAGGCTTTAAGTCCAGTCTTATAGATTTTCAGCCTGGCGACGAAGCCGGAATAAAAAGCGTAACTATAAAGGTGGAAGGAGACTATGCATACGGGTACCTGAAAACGGAAATAGGAGTTCACAGACTTGTCAGGATTTCTCCTTTCAATGCAAACGGAAAGAGACACACTTCATTTGCTTCAGTATTTGTTTATCCTGAAATTGATAACAGCATAGAAATCGATATCGACGATAAAGACTTAAGGATAGATATTTTTAGATCCAGCGGCGCCGGCGGTCAGCATGTCAATAAAACAAGCAGCGCTATAAGGATAACTCACTTCCCCACTGGTATAGTTGTTCAATGCCAGCAGGAAAGATCACAGCATAAGAACAAGGATATGGCAATGAGCGTCCTTAAATCGCGCCTGTACCAGCTTGAAAAGCAGAAACAGGACGATAAAATGCAGGAAATGCATGACGGCAAGGATGAAATAGCATGGGGAAGTCAGATAAGGTCATATGTTCTGCATCCTTATCAATTGATAAAGGATCACAGGATAAATCTTGAAACAGGGAATGCTGCTGCTGTTCTTGACGGAGCAATTGATCCTTTTATTGAAGGCGTTCTTCTTTCCCGAAAGCATAAATAGAATAACGGACATCGAATGCTGCAAAAAGCCTTAATTGACCCGGTAGATATAATCAGTAATTATTACGATCCTGGTTCGAAATTATTTCATATTCTTATGCAACATAACGAGCATGTATTACAGAAAGCTCTTGATGCAGCATCTAAAGTGCCGCACCTTGAACCGGATTTGATTTTCATAAAAGAAGCAGCTCTTTTGCATGACATAGGAATTTTTAAAACTGATGCGCCAAATCTTGGCTGTTTCGGCAAGCACCCTTATATCCTGCACGGCGATCTTGGCCGCATGATTCTTGAAGATATTGGACTTTTGCCGCATGCTCTTGTTTGTGACAGACATATGGGCGTTGGAATGTCAAAAGAAGAAATTGCAAAAAACGGGCTTCCACTTCCTGCACGTGATATGATTCCTTTATCAATCGAAGAACAGATTATATCCTATGCCGACAAGTTTTTCACAAAAAACTGGGAGCATATTGTCATAAAAAATTCCGTAGACAAGATAATTAATCAGCTTGAATCGTACGGAGGAACGGGGTACTCGGATAAATTCAAATTATGGCTGGAAATATTCGGATAATATATGTTTTGTGAACATCTTAAAAAAGCTCTTCGCTTTTATTATATTACTGACGATTCGTCTCCAACGCTTGAGCCATTGGAACAGGCACGGATTGCGATAAAAGCGGGAGCAGGCACTATTCAGTACAGGAACAAATCTTTTTCTTCCGCCTACTATGACGAAGCAAAAGCAATAAGGGACATTTGCAGATGCAATGGCGTTTGTTTTATTGTAAATGACAATATACTTCTTGCAAAACTTTTAAAAGCTGACGGTGTCCACCTTGGTCAGGATGATGAGCCTGCTTCTGCTGCAAGAAGAGTGCTTGGCCCCGGTGCAATTATCGGAATATCAGTTTCAAACATGGATGAGCTTGACAAAACAGATCTATCGGATTGTGATTATATAGGAACCGGCCCTGTTTTTGCCACAAGCACCAAAAAAGATGCAAAAAAAGTTATCGGGCTTTCAGGACTTCAATCTGTTTCTGAAAAATCTTTCCTTCCTGTTGTCGCCATAGGAGGAATAGACGCTTTGTCTGCACACTCCTGTTTTGCCAGCGGTGCAGCAGGCGTTGCTGCTATAAGCTCAGTGTCAAGAGCTTCCGATCCTTTATCCAGTGCTTTAAAACTTGGAGCAGCCTGCTCCTGTTCTCAACGACCTGCCATAAACAGCCCATGGGACTCTGAATCCGGGCCAGGTGAATTCGGACTTATTGAAAATCTTATAAAAGACATTCCGATAAATTCAAAAATAATAGTCCCGCCCGGTGATGATGCTTGTCTTTTAGCTTCTCTTTCAAATCCTGTAATTACTACTGATACGCAAAGAGAAGGGGTTCATTTCAGGTTAAGCTGGCAGACTCCGGAAGAAATAGGAATCAAAGCGGTTGAAGTAACGTTAAGTGATCTTGCAGCCTGCTACGCAAGGCCGGTATCTCTTTTCATTAATCTTTGTCTTCCCGCTTATGTTTCGGCCAGCATGATAGAAGAGATTTACAAAGGCGCGCATAAAGCCTTGAATAAATACGATTGCACTCTAGGAGGTGGAAATATATCATCAGGAAGCGAACTTGCTCTTGATCTTTTCGCAATAGGGGAGGCAAGAAAAGATATTTTTCCAAAACGTTTAAATGCAAAACCGGGCTACGGGCTTTATTGTACAGGCCCTTTAGGTCTTGCCCGCGCCGGGTTCGAATTGTTGAATAACAATGATACTGATTTTCCCGATCTTGTTTTAAAATTCAAACTTCCCAAAGCAAGATTTGACGCCGCACATATTCTTGCAAATGCCGGAATAGATTGTGTCATGGATATCAGCGACGGGCTTTCCGGCGATGTAGGCCATATTACAAAAGCATCGCAAGTCACAATTGAACTTGATCTTAAGTCATGCCCGATTAACCCGTCTCTTTTATTGTTTTGCCAAAAACACGGGAAAATTCCGGAAGAAATTATAATATATGGCGGAGAAGATTACGAACTTCTATTTGCCTGTCATCCCGATACATATGAAATAATTGCTGATGAGCTTAAAACCTCTTTTCAGGTCGGACGATGCCTTCCCTTTAATGGAAAGCATATTATCAGCCCTTTTGGAACCGGCTCCTTTCAGCATGGAAGGAAATCATGAAAACAGCCTTAACAATAGCAGGCTCCGATCCATCCGGAGGTGCAGGTATACAGGCCGATCTTAAAACTTTTGCTGCCAACGGTGTTTATGGTACAAGCGTAATAACTGCTGTTACAGTACAAAACACTCTAAAAGTTTATAACGTACAGGAGATAAAATCTGACATAGTTTATGACCAGATTATATATCTCTTTGATGATATACATATTGATGCTGTTAAAATCGGGATGGTTTCAAGCATAGAGCTAATTGAAACAATTGCCAAAGCATTAAAAAAAGTCAATTCTCCTGCTATTGTTCTTGATCCTGTGATGATTTCAAAAAGCGGATACAGCCTTTTAAACAATGATGCCCGCGAAGCTTTGGTAAATAATCTGTTTCCACTGGCAGAAGTAGTTACTCCAAATATTTATGAAGCAGAAGCTCTTGCGGGAAGTAAGATATCAACGGTAGAAGACATGAAACTTGCAGCAGCAATAATTTTAAAATCTGGAGCAAAAAAAGTAGTTATAAAAGGCGGGCATCTTGAAAATAAACAGTCAATAGATATACTCTTTGACGGTACAACTTTTAAAGAATTAACCTCAACGCGGATAGAAACAAAAAATACTCACGGAACCGGCTGCACCTTTTCTTCCGCAATAGCTGCAAACCTTGCAAAAGGAATGGACTTTACTAAAGCCGTTTCAAATGCAAAAATTTACATAACAGAAGCTATAGAACATTCGCTAAACATCGGCCACGGCCATGGCCCGGTAGATCACTTTTTTAATTTCCCCGCCAATTTTCTCTGTTAAAGTGTCAACAAAGTGACATTCCTCACGCTATGCCTTATGCGAACAATACATTCAAATTATATTTTTCTGTAATTTTAAACATATATTTTAGTGGTTTATAACCAATAGCATTATTGGTACGTTATTTGCCTTACCTATCTGTTTATAAGTGAGCCACTTTCAAAACGTTTCAGTTTGGTCAAGGTCAAGGCGGGTGAAAATTTTAACCGCAGGAATACATGTGGTATTTCGAGGATTAAAATTTTCACCCAACGCAGAGATCGGCCAAAATGGGACGTTTTGAAACTGGCTCAAGTAGATATGAATTAATTTGTTTACATTGATTCGGAATCCAAAAGGATGGGTTGTGCAAAATAATGGCCTTTTTATAAAATATGCAAAATTTTCTTCGATTCTCAAATTAATCCGGGTTTTGCTATTTATTTCTTTAACTTTTTTGCCCGGCACAGTGTGGATAAGTGCATGCTATGCTGAAACAATATCCACCAGTGATCTTACCGAGCTAAGCATCCGGGAGTTAATGGAAATTGAAATTGAAATTACCACAGGTTCAAGAAAAAGTCAGACAATTGCAAATACCTCCGCGGCAGCTTTTGTAATTACGCAGGAAGATATCAGACGCTCCGGGGTGACCACTATTCCCGAAGCTCTGCGAATGGTTCCCGGTTTGCAGGTTGCTAAAATTGATGCAAATAGATGGGCCATATCATCTCGCGGATTCAACGGCCGTTTTTCCAATAAGCTGCTTGTATTAGTGGACGGACGGACAGTTTATTCACCTCTTTACACCCTTGTTTACTGGAGTATTCAGGACACCATTCTCGAAGACATAGACAGAATAGAAGTAATCCGGGGGCCCGGCGCAGCTTTGTGGGGAGCAAATGCCGTAAACGGAGTTATAAATATCATCACCAAAAACTCCAGAGATACAACCGGCGGACTTATCAGCGCCGGAGCCGGAAAGGAAGAAAGAGGCTTCGGAAGTTTTCGTTTCGGCGATTCGCTTGGCGAAAATGCGTACTACCGCATCTTTGGCAAATATGCCGACAGGGATGAATCCAAATTTATATCGGGGCGTGATGCAGCAGACGACTGGGATGTTTATACTTTCGGATTCCAAACAGATTGGACCCCAACGGCAATGGATTCCGTGATGTTTCAGGGAAATAACAGTCGTGCAGATAATGGCCAGACAATCACTTTTCCATTTCTCAACCGTTTGTAATAGGCATATTTGACAGTGATCCTATAATTGAATATCTTTTGGCTATTGAGGGAAAACTTATAAAAGGCAAAAAACTGGCTGTCAGGCAATTGTCAAACATTAACGAAATCAATAACTGCCAGGTTGTTTATATAAGCAATTCAGAGAATAACAATCTAATCGATATTTTAGATACCATAAAACATAAAAAAATACTTACCGTAAGCGATATCGGCAATTTTGCAGATAAAGGCGGAATAATAGGGTTTGTCAGGATAGAAAATAAAATACGTTTAGAGATTAATTTAAAAGCAGCCGAAGAGTCCCATCTAAAAATCAGGTCAGACCTTCTGACGCTGGCAAAAAGAATTATAAATTGAGGATTTTGTCATTCCTTCAGCTTTATCTTTAAAAGACCTAATGCATAAGGGCATAAAAGGCCTTTCTCCCATCATCGCCTGTCATGATCTCAACATTATAATGCGTGTTGGTTGCTTTGCTTGTGGCGAGCAGAACGAATTCAAATGCCTGATCATTACAAGAAAAGTTGTATTCAATAATATCATCTGCGCTAAGGGTCTGTTTTCCAACTCGCTTTTTAAGGGTAAAACAGATAGAACTTTTATTATTCAAAGATCGGTAAATCAGCTCGGTACAGCATTGAGATGTGGCATCGTTAAAATCAAAATCAAAGTCATATGTGTTTCCCAGCAACTGGAAAACCGTCAGCAGCTGAAAAATCCTTTCTTCTGATGTGATTCGCGGACGCAATACAACCATGCGTGTAAGGTGTGTTTCGGCAATATATGAAAAGGAATTAAAAATTACTCCTTCCGATACCGACTCGATTACATCTGCCGGATACCCGTCCGGCAGCGTATTGATATCCAGGTTTTTAGCCAGTGTTTTCTGCTGGCATAAAGGTACGTTTCCAAAATTCTCAGGCATCAGCCCGCACTGGCGCCGTTGCTTGGCTGACCCCACGTAAACGATACCATGTTTAAATCTGCCGGGAAGAAAGATATTGCTCATATAACCGTCTGTAAAGGTTAGAAGGATGTCTCCCGGCTGCAACCGTGCTTTAATCTGTTCCAGCTGATCCGGTGTAAAAACCAACTTCTTGGCAAAAGGTGTTTTCAGCCTGCTTACACGTTCAAAAAGCAGGGACTGGGCTGCATAAAGGTTATTGGAAAATTGAGCAGTAAACTTTTTTGTGAGATCGGAAGCCTCACTGTGGCGAAGCCGGTTACTTACCTCCGGCAATAGCAGTGATTTATTTTTAAGGATGTATTTGATTTGAATTTCCGAGTCCATATAAAGATGATTGATTTGATCTGATAGTTGTTTAAACAGAGGGTCTTTTTTGATCAACTGTGCAAGATGGCTGTTTTGTGTTATTTCCTCTTTCACAAAGATTTCCCATGAAGCCTGAATTGCTTCCAGATTATCAATATCGGTCACGGACAGAAAGAGCTTATCATAAGTGCCCTCAGCTATATCACAGCGATAATAGGATTCATTGAGCTTTTTGATCACGTCCGGCTCTTCCATGAACGATACCACTAAGCGGGAGCTGTAATAGGTCAGATGAAGGGCAGCGTTAAAGGCGATAATAAATTCTTTTGCCTGCAGCGCAGGATCCTTCTGCTGATCTTTGTTGTCGCTGTATTTGAGCACTATATCCCACAGGGATTCCCTGACAATGAGGTACCGGAACAGCAACCGTTCGAGTTTGTCGTGCTCATCACTGGTAAAGTAGCCGCGTGTTTTTAATCTGAAAGTTTTTACAAAATAAAGCATATCCCGTTCCTGTTTGCACATCTCTGCATCCAGTGCATTCAGAATCCGTACATCCACTGAAATACGATCGGGTTTTTCAGATGATTGACTTCCTTGATGAACTTCCGTTCCAATAATTCGTGCGTTATTACGGGCAGATTCGGCATCATAATTCATACCCATTTCTAAGCGGTCATAATTTTTTGGAGTTAATTTACCACAACCAATTACCGGTATAAAGAACGCAGCTAAAATGTAAAGCACAATTTTTACTAAATTATGGCTCATATCATCTCCAATAAATACTGTGATGTTTTGTTATCGAACACCTGCGGCTCAACAGGGTAAACGCATTTAGAAATAATGGTTTTGTACAAATATCATAGACCGTCATGCCGGACTTGATCCGGTATCCAGAACCCATTAAAATTACTGGTTTCCGGCTTTCGCCGGAATGACGAATGTGGTTTTTCCGATT
>JAHIFE010000033.1 GCA_018901125.1 Pseudomonadota bacterium
CTGGCTCATACAACTAACAAAAAATCATATAAAGGTCAAAGGGGTAATAACACAGGGTAACCGCATTTAGATTTCATGGTCATGTAAAAAGCTGGAAAACTCCACTTTTGTCATTCCGGCGAAGGCCGGAAACCAGTAATTCCATTGGGTTCTGGATACCGAATCAAGTCCGGCATGACGGTTTAGGTGTTTCACAAAATTATTAAATGGCATATTAATTCCAAATGCGGTTACCCTGGGTAATAACAACAAATATATCTAACTGAAAGATATTTAATTTTACTCAATATCAGTGATATTACATTGGATATTCAAGCTCTAAATTCATTTGATAATTTATATGGAATAATATATAGAATTTATCCTTGAAATGGGATTTTTTGCAGTTTAAATGTAAAGAGCGCTGATATCAGATGTGAAACAGAAGTATTATTTAACGGTCTCAAATATACGGCAAAAAAAGGAGGAAAACATGGGAAAAGGAATGGATATCAAAAAAGAGGGTAAAAAGAAACCGGCTAAAACATCAAAAGAAAAGAAGCTGGAAAAAAAGGATAAGAAAAAAAAGGAATAAAAAAATATTTGTTGTTTCAGGAGATATATAATTGATTGATTCTTATGATGTAAAACCGAAGCATATTATAGATGCTCATACTCACATATTTGAAGAGGAATACCGTGAAAGATATATTGAAGAAACCTTTTCTATAGATTTTTCAATCATCTTAAATTTTAAGCGCGGAGCAGACGGGACATTGGACGGTCTCTCAAAATCTGCTGATGTGAATAACATCACAAAGTATTTTATTCTTCCTGTAGTCAAAGATCCAAGAAAGATAGAGCATATCAATGATTATTACTACAGGGAAAGCAAGAAAGACCAGCGGGCTGTATTTTGCGGAACATTGCATCCGGACCATCCGCGCCTGGATGCAATACTGGCAGACCTTAAGTTAAAAAAAGCAAAGATGATAAAACTTCACAGTGTGTTCCAGCGCTTTAATATTACCGCCCGCCAGTCCCTTAAATTTTTCGAAAAGGTTGTTAAGGCTGATCTGCCTGTTATATTTGACACTTCACGGATACCGCCGAAATATCTTACAAATGCTGATCGGCCTGAATACTATGCTAATCCCAGCAAATTACTCAAGCTGCACGAGATACTGCCTGAGTTAAAGATTATTGCGGCACATGGTGGTGGTCTTTTTATTTACGACTATGAGCGCAGAAATTTAATCGACAGCGGTATTTATATAGAACTGTCCAGCAGTTACTATAATTGCGACTGGCCGAAAAATGATTATGATGTAAGTCTGGAAAATTTTACTTACATGTTAAATAATCATAACCAGGATAAATTGTTATTCGGCACTGATTCCCCGTGGCAGGACCAGAAGGCTGATATAGAAAAATTTTTAAAATTACAGGAAACGGGCAAGATTACAAAAGAACAGCTTGAAAATATACTCTGGAAAAATGCCAATAGTCTTTTTGGTCTTGGATTAAAATAACAGGCAGCGAAGTGTATTTTTAAATTCAAAATTAAAGCGAATAGCCTGCATTGCTATTCGCTTTACAAATCCTAAGTTTGGAATTTAACATCAATATTCAATATTCGCTATTCGCTAATATTCCTGCATGGAACCATAGCCGTGTTCGCCGTGGATGGATTGGTCAAGCCCAATTTTTTCTGATTCGGCAGCGATTCTGAAACCAACAGTTTTTTCAACAAGAAAACAAATTACAAGGGTGCCGACTACCGCAAACAATATTGTAGCACCGATGCCCATCAGCTGGATTGAAAGCTGGTTCCAGACAGTCCAGACTTTATGGCTGACAGCTGAAGCATTTTGCATCCAGCTGTCGCGGATAAAAAAGGAAAGCATAATCACGCCCAGACCGCTTCCTACACCGTGTATTCCGAAACAATCGAGACTGTCATCATAACCTAACTTTACTTTAACGGTCAGAGCATAAAAACATACAACAGATGACAGGGCTCCCAATATAATTGCGCCAAATGGCATTACTACGCCTGCAGCAGGAGTTATTGCAACAAGGCCGGCAAGTACGCCTGAAGCAAATCCGAGGGCTGTGGCCTTTCGGAACTTAAAGTACTCCATGATGAGCCAGGTCAAGGCACCGCTTGCGGCGGAAACCTGTGTCATGGTCAGCGCCCGGGCAGTATCCAGACCGCTGTGTACTGTTGAACCTGCATTGAAGCCGAACCAGCCGACCCATAAAAGACCGGCCCCTGTTAGTGTCATTACCAGATTATTAGGGGCCATCGGAGTTTTGGGATAACCTATCCTTGGGCCCAGAAATATTGCTACTATAAGAGCGCTGAATCCGGCGGAAACATGAATTACTAGTCCTCCCGCAAGATCAATAACACCCGATGCGCCTGCATTATAAAGCCAACCGTCGGCTGCCCATACCCAGTGGCATAACGGGCAGTAAATAAAAAGCATCCACAGTATTATAAATGTGATGTAGCCGCGAAAGTAAACGCGTTCTGCCAGAGCCCCGCTGATCAATGCCGGAGCAATGATTGCAAACTTGCCCTGGAACATGGCAAGCACATATTCCGGTACACCTTTTACAATTGTGTCATCTATGCCTTTAAGAAAAAAATAATCATTGTTCCATCCGGCAAAACCGCCCAGAATATTTGGGCCAAATGCAATGCTGTAGCCACAGACCACCCATAAGACGCCGATAACTGCCATAGATACAAAACTGTGCATCATGGTGCTGAGCACGTTTTTTGTTCTCACCAGCCCTCCGTAAAACATGGCAAGACCGGGAACCATAAGAAGTACGAAAGCGGTTGAAGTCAGCATCCATGCGGTAGTGCCTGTATCCACCGGAGTATTTTCGGCTGCATGAACAATTTGTGGAGTTAAAGCAAAAATAAGTGGAGCGATAGCGGCTAATAAAGATTTGTTCTTCATGTGGTATTCCTGTTTTTATATTATATTCTATAAAAGATGTAAAATAATTGTAAACTAAAATACTTAGCAAGGAATATACCATGCCATGTTTGTGATTATTATTATATTAATATAGTAATAAGTTATATCAATATTGATAAAAACATAGAGGTGGGGAATTGTATATAAAGATTACAAATATGTTCATTAATCATAATGTGTATTTTCAATATTGTAATATTTTGCATACTATTTTCTATCCCAAAAATAAGGATGAGTTCGGAAGAAGTACCAAAACCACTCAAAAGCTCGAAGCAACGGTAAATAAGCCGGATTTAAAAAAATAGATATTAAAGAAGCAATTCCAAAGGTTCGTGGAAAATAATGAAAATTGTCTTTGATACCAATATATTTTTATCCGGTATCTTCTTCAGTGTGCCACCTTTCCAAATTCTTAAGGCATGGAAAGATAATAAGTTTCAAACATGCCTGCCGTTGTAAAGAATCAATGACCAGTATAAAGGATTCTCTTTCTATACATAGTGATAATTTGAATGCCATAAGGGGAAATAAAATATATTATTGCAAAAAATCCCTCAAAAGATTATACAATTTCAAAAAAATTTAATTGATTGCTGATTGTTTAGGAGAGCAGGAATAATATTTATCTTTCTGGATATCCTCCTAAATGTAAAGATATGCAGAACTACTCAATAACTTGTTATAATTTCGGTGATAAAAAATCATGAAAGCTGAAAACAGAAACGTCTGGGATTATATAACTATCAGCTGGGTTTTGATCTGGCTTTCAGGTGTTATAGGGCTGTTTTTTAAATTTAAACCCGAGATGATAGCAAGTATCGGACTGGCATTAATTCCTTTCATTCTGTGCGGTTTTTTATCCCATTTTTTATCATTTATGAAAAATCTGATTTATCATTTCCAAATATGCTCAAATGGATCTTCGAAGTAAAGCCAGGGAAATCAAAAAAAATACACTCCCTTTGCATTGTTACCATTCCTACAACTATACTTATTCTATTGTATCTATTAATATATCCCGAGTCATATTTGAAGTATGGCCCCCAATATACAAAACAATTTGCATATTATTTAGCTTTTATACAGTTTCTATACCTAATCGCCTATTTTGGTTACTGGAAAGAAAATAAATGGGGTATTTACCTTTATATAGCGGCATTGGTTCTTAGTATATTAGTCAGGAATTATAGTTTTGGTATTTCAATCAACGCTAAGGATACTGCTTGGCACGTATTTGTAATCGTTTATGGATTCATTTACATGTCGAATAATATAGAGAATAAATTATAACCTGTCGCTTGTGTGGACGGCGAGGAGCATGCCGCCGCACAGCTCGGCGTTCGGCTCCGGACACAGGGTAACCGCATTTAGATTTCATGGTCATGTAAAAAGCTGGAAAACTCCACTTTTGTCATTCCGGCGAACAGACTGTGTCATAATTCAGTATACAATTTGTTCTTTAACAATAAAATAATAGAAAAAGCCAAAAAGATA
>JAHIFE010000034.1 GCA_018901125.1 Pseudomonadota bacterium
ACGTGAGCTGGGTTTAAAACGTCGTGAGACAGTTTGGTCCCTATCTTTCGTGGGCGTAGGATATTTGAGAGGATCTGTTCCTAGTACGAGAGGACCGGAATGGACGAACCAATGGTGTTCCAGTTGTCGCGCCAGCGGCATAGCTGGGTAGCTAAGTTCGGAATGGATAACCGCTGAAAGCATCTAAGCGGGAAACCAACCTCAAGATAAGATATCCCTTAAATATGGAAACATATTTAACTAAAGACCCCTTGAAGACTACAAGGTTGATAGGCCAGGTGTGTAAGTGTGGTAACATATTTAGCTTACTGGTACTAATAGGTCGTGAGGCTTGGCCATAAAATAATTTTCATAATTTAATAATCAAAAAATATATTTATTTGGACTTTTTTATGTAATTTAATGTGCTGACAACTAAATTGTAATATAATGCTGAAATTTACGATTTTTCGGTGGCTATAGCGAAGATGACACACCCGTTCCCATCCCGAACACGGAAGTTAAGCTCTTCAGCGCCGATGGTACTGCTCGGGAAACTGGGCGGGAGAGTAGGACACCGCCGAAAATATTTTATACCCGGAATCTTTAATAAGATTCCGGGTTTTTTTTTATTAATTTTCTGGCATAGAAACATGCTTTGTGGTAAATTCAAGATATGGATAACACTATAGAAATATATAAAAATGATGTTTATCAAAGACTCAAGGGACTCATGTTGTTTAGGGTTCTTTTTATTTCCCTTCTGCTTGGGTCAACAATAGTTCTTCAGATTAGTTCAACACGTTCCCTGTTGGATAATTCTCTTTTAACGCTTTATGGCCTTATATCAGGAGTGGTAATTCTTTCAATATGTTATGCAATAATTTTTAAGAGAACTAAAAATCTTGAGCGTTTTGCTTCAATTCAGATTGGCATTGATACTCTGATTATAAGCTGCATAATTTTTGTTACAGGATGTTTTTCAAGTATATTTTCATTTTTATACCTCGTGGTTATTATTTATTCGTCACTTCTTCTTTTTAAAAAGGGAAGCATGATTATTGCGGCTCTTTGTGCAATACAGTATGGCGTAATTGTTGATCTGGAGTATTTTGGAATTTTGAACCCATCTTCGTTTGGAGATAGTCTTATTGCAGCAAATTATCAATGGAGTCAGGTCGTTTATAAGATATTGATTACAACAATAGCCTGCTTTGCTGTTGCTTTTTTGAGCAGTTTTCTTGCAGAACAAGCAAGAAAAACTAAAAATGAATTATTAGCTATGAAAGAACGCATAAAACGATTTGAAAAAATGGCTGCAATGGGAGAGATGGCCGCTAGAATGGCTCATGAAATAAAAAATCCAATTGCTTCAATATCGGGGTCAATTCAGCTTTTAACTGAAGATATTTATGGAAATCCGCAGAAGGATAAGCTTATGAGAATAATTCATAGGGAAGCAGATCACTTAGGTTCTCTTGTTAATAATTATTTGTTATTTGCACGTCCTACTGCAGGGAAGATAGAAAAAATTGAATTAGGAAAAATTATACTTGAAATTATTGAACTTTATGAAAAAGACATTAAGTATACAGGAAAGATTTCTATTTTAAAGGATATTGCACCAAATATCTGGGTTGAAATGTATCCTGTACATCTGCATCAGATTTTATGGAATCTTCTTTTAAATGCTTCAGAAGCCATTAAATACACAGGTAATATTAAAATTAGATTATATTCAATAAAGAATAAACAAGCAATAATTGAAGTAGCTGATGATGGTTGCGGTATTTCAGATGATAATATCAAATTTATATTTGAGCCGTTTTTTACTACCAAACAAAAGGGTACAGGCTTAGGTCTATCAATAGTTCACAACATCTTAAAACCATATGATAGCTGGCTTGATGTTGAAAGCGAAATTAACAAAGGGTCGGCCTTTATATTTAAATTAAAGCAAATTGATTCAAAGAATTAAATAAACAAGTTAATCTTGACACTGTTATTCAAATAGGGTATTTCTTTTCACTTTAAATATTTTATCCTTTTCTCCGTTTGGCAATAAATTGCCAATATATGTAATGCGTCTATTTAGTTTAAAATATTTGGAAATAGTAATGCTTAAATAGTAATGCTTTATGATGAATTTATATTAATAAGAAATCAATTAATAATTCTCGGGAAAGTATTTTATATATGGATATAGAAAAAACAAGTGAGGTGCTTGAGAGGAGAAGGAAAAAACTATCTGAATTAAGAAGTGATAACATAAATCTTTTTCCAAATGATTATATGGTATTGCATTCTTTTCAGGATATAAGGAATGTAATAAGTGATTTCCCGGAATCGAAAACAGAAGATGAGCTTGTATTTTCTGTTGCAGGTCGTATTATGGCTATGAATGTTTTTGGCAAATCTTCATTCATTAGGTTTAAGGACAGAACAGGCCAATTCCAAGCATATATACGAAAAGATAAAATCGGAGATGACTCTTACAAACTTTATAAACAGATTGATATTGGAGACTTTGTAGGAATAAGAGGATCGATATTTAAAACGAAAACAGGTGAATGGACTATACTTGCTTTTGAATTTAGGCTTGTATGCAAGGCAATTAGACCGCTTCCTGAAAAATTTCATGGTCTGAAAGATACTGAAAAACGATATCGTCAACGATACCTTGATTTAATTATAAATCCTGATGTTAGGGAAATATTTGTTAAGAGAAGCAAGATAATTCAGCAGATACGAAATTATTTTTTAGAAAGAGGTTATCTTGAAGTAGAAACACCCATGATGCAGCCTATTCCAGGGGGCGCGGAAGCTACTCCCTTTAAAACACATCATAATGCGCTTGGAATGGATCTGTTTTTACGTATAGCTCCTGAGTTGTATTTGAAACGTTTGGTTGTGGGGGGATTTGAAAGGGTATTTGAAATTAACAGAAATTTCAGGAATGAGGGTGTCTCAACCCATCATAATCCCGAATTTACAATGCTGGAGTTTTATGAAGCCTATGCCACTTTTCAGGATCTCATGAATCTGACAGAGAAGTTATTCTCCAGATTATCATTGGAAATTACTGGCTCTACTTCAATTATTTACCAGGGAAATAATATTGAATTTAGCGGTAAATGGCGAAGAATAAGTCTATTAAACGCATTGAAAGAATATGGAGGAGTAGATCCATCACTTCTTAAAGATAAAGAAAAACTTTTAGAATTTGCACATTCACATGGAATAAAAATTTTAAAAGCAGATCGAATAGGAAAAATTATAACTAAAGTTTTTGATGTACTTGTCCAACACAAGCTGATTCAGCCAACTTTTATAACTGGGTATCCTGTAGAGGTTTCACCTCTTTCCAGAAGAAGCGATAATGATCCGACTATGACTGACCGTTTTGAACTTTTCATAGCAGGTTGTGAAATAGCGAACGGTTTTTCGGAACTAAATGATCCTGAAGATCAAAAGAGTCGATTTATGCAGCAGTTGTCAAATAGACAAGGTGGTGATGACGAAGCACACTATATGGATGAAGATTATATCGAGGCTTTAGAATATGGAATGCCTCCTACTGCGGGCGAGGGTGTTGGTATTGACAGGTTGACAATGTTGTTTACAGATGCTGCTTCAATCAGGGAAGTAATTCTTTTTCCACACATGAAACATGCTGGGCATAAGCCCAATTGATGATATGTTGCAAATATATTATAGCCTCGATATTCACATATGATATAATTTTTAATAATAAATTTCATTTAGAGATCTAATGCCTGCATTAGCCCCCGAATACGTAAAAGCAAAGAAGATATATAATGTCTTTTGAGTTGTTTATAGGTGGCCGGTATCTTAGGGCCAGACAAAAACAGTCTTTTATATCACTTATAACAATTTTATCAGTTGTAGGTGTTATGGTTGGGGTAATGGCTCTTATTGTTGTCATTGCTGTTATGGCTGGTTTTGAGACTGATCTTAAATCCCGAATACTTGGAGTTGAATCGCATATTGTTATAATGCGTCGCGGAGGAGTCTTTTCTGACTATCAGTCGGTTCTTGAGCACATCAAAAAAATTAATGGTGTCAAACAAGCAGCTCCTTTTATATATACCCAGGTTATGCTTAAATCTTCTTCGGGTGTCTCCGGTGCTGTTTTAAAAGGTGTTGATCCGAAATCAGAAGGACAAATCGTAAAAAATCTACATGCGCTTTTATTGCGAAATCGTGAACCGGAGGGTAAAAACAGTGTGTATTCGAATGCTGCCCCCGGTATAATTTTAGGGAAACAGCTTGCGACAAAGTTGAACGTAATAAAAGGCGATAATCTATATCTAATATCTCCTGCGGGTATGATATCTCCTGTAGGATATTTGCCTTCAATGAAACAATATGCAGTCAAGGATACATTTGAATCAGGAATACATGACTATGACGAATCGCTTGCGTACATTAATATAAAAGACGCTCAAAAAATATTGAGAATGAATGACTCAATAACAGGAATTGAGGTGAATGTAAGTGATATTTACAGCGCCAGAAATATAGCTGAAAATATTGTCGATGCCCTGGGTTTCCCATATTGGGCAAGAGACTGGATGCAAATGAATAAAAATCTTTTTTCAGCTTTAAAGCTGGAAAAAACTGTCATGTTTATTATTTTAACACTTATTGTTCTTGTTGCAGCCCTCAATATAGCTAGTTCTCTTATTATGATGGTGATGGAGAAGACAAAAGATATTGCTATTCTTAAAGCCATGGGTGCAACTGATATGAGTATTAGAAAAATATTTGTATTTAAAGGAATGATAATAGGTTCGGTTGGAACCAGCTTGGGGGTTTGTTCCGGATATATACTTTGTAAGCTTTTAGAAAAATATAAATTCATTGATCTGCCAGGTGATGTATATTACATAACAACTCTTCCTGTGCGGCTTGTGGCTTCTGATGTATTATTGATTGCTGTTGCTGCACTGGTGATCTGCTTTTTAGCAACCTTATATCCAGCACATCAGGCATCCAAACTCAATCCTGTTGAGGCTATTCGTCATGGATAACATGCAGGATTACAACTGTAATAACTCTATTGGATGTCATGAGGATTTTTTAAGAGTAAGGGGGATATCCAAAAGCTTTAACAGCAGCAGCGCTCATCTTGAAATTTTAAGAGATATTGATTTCGATTTGGGTAAAGGTGAGACAATGTCAATAGTTGGTGCATCAGGCATCGGTAAGTCTACTCTGTTGCATATACTAGGAACTCTTGATTATCCTGATAGTGGTACTATATCATTTATAAATGAAGATATCTTCAGTTATGATTCAGATAAATTGGCAAAATTTAGAAATGAATCAATCGGATTTGTATTTCAGTTTCATCATCTTCTGCCCGAGTTTGCTGCGGTAGAAAATATAATGATGCCTGAACTTATTAAAGGAACAAGCAAAAAAAAAGCAAAAGAAAAAGCGGAAGAAATACTAATAAGAGTCGGGCTTAAAGACAGGATAAACAGCAGAGTCAGTGTTCTTTCCGGTGGTGAGCAGCAGAGGGTTGCTATAGCAAGAGCGCTTATTTTAAAACCACTCATTCTTCTTGCGGATGAACCTACAGGCAATCTCGATAAAAGAAACAGTGAGCAGGTTCATGAGTTACTTATGGAGCTTAACAGGGAGCTTGGCATGTCGATGATAGTAGTGACGCATAATATGGAATTGGCATCATTTATGGCCAGGTGTGTTACATTAATTGATGGGCGGCTTGTAGATGCGGGTTGAGGAACAATAATGAATAAATATAAATGCCTGATCGCCGTTGCAGTAATGTTGTTATTTCCGCTTAACACTTACTCTATGGAAACAGCTAACGTTTTAATATTGCCTTTTAGGGTAAATGCCAAGAAAGAACTTTCATATCTTAAAACCCAAATTCCTCAGGTAATCAAAAATCATTTGAAAGATGATGGTGCTGTTATCCTGGAGCCCGATTCTGATATTGTCTTATCCCTCGCAGAAGAAGCTGAAAATACGGATGAAATAAGAAGAATAGGTGTTAATACAGGTGCTCAATATATAATCTGGGGAAGTATAACCTTAGTAGATCAGCATTTCAGTATTGATGCAAAAATGATTGAATCTGTTAAAGATGAATCTCCAAAGGTTTTTTCCTATGCGGGAGAAGGAATAGAAAATCTTTCAGGTAGCATAAAGGATCTTTCACGCGATCTGGGAATGAAAATATTTAAACGTGAAAAAATCTTTAAAGTTATTGTAGATAATAATAAGCGCATCGAAAGTGATGCAATTAAAAGAATAATTAAAACAAAAGCTGGGGGCTTATACCAGCCACAGACCGTATCTGATGACCTTAAGGCGGTATATGCTATGGGATATTTTGATGATGTCAGGATTGAATCTGAAGATACACCCGAAGGCAAGGTAGTCACATTTAAGGTTAAAGAAAAACCTAATATAAAGGCAATACTTTTTAAAGGAAATAAAACATTTGAAGATGATAAGATTAAAGAGTCTTTGAATATTAAGATCGGGTCTATTTTAAATTTCGTATCAATTCAGAAAAATATTGAAAGGATTGAAAGTCTTTACAGAGCAAAAAACTATCACAATGTAAAAGTGGAATATAAAATTCACGAACATGAAAATAATCAGGCCGACCTTGAGTTTATAATTTCGGAAGGTTCAAAAGCATTTATTAAAAATATATTATTTGAAGGCAATAAAGTATATTCAGACAAAAAGCTTAAAAAGCTCATGTCAACATCAGAGGAAACCATATTTTCATGGATAACTTCGTCAGGAGATCTAAAGAGGGAAGATTTAAACCAGGATATTGTTAAGATTTCGGCATTCTATCATAATAATGGTTTTGTTCAGGCTAAAATAGGGGAGCCTCAGGTTGATATTAAAGAATCAGGAATTGATATTAAAATAAAAATTGTCGAAGGCCAACAGTTTAAGGTCGGAAAGGTTAATATTAAAGGCGATTTAATTTTTACTGAAGAAAAGCTTATTGAGCAAATAAAAATTAATAAGGAAAAATTTTATAACAGAGAGGTTTTGCAAAGTGATATCCTTGCATTAACTGATATGTATTCAAACGAAGGTTATGCTAACGCGGATATTGTTCCTGAAATAGATCCCGATAAAGACAAGCTGCAAGTAAATATTAGCATTGTAATAAATAAGGGTAAACAAGTCTACTTTGAAGAGATTGCAATTGAAGGAAATACAAAAACAAGGGACAAAGTTATAAGAAGAGAGTTGCAGGTATATGAGCAGGAACTATACAGCGGAGAAAAGCTGAAAAAAAGTATGCGTAACCTGCGTCGTCTGGATTACTTTAAAGATGTAAAAATTAACACCTTAAAAGGAAGCTCCGATGATAATATGCTGCTTAAGATCGATGTAGAGGAAAAACCGACTGGATCATTTACCTTTGGTGCAGGCTACGGCAATACAGAAAAAGTATTTTTCATGGGTTCAGTTGCACAAAAAAACCTGTTTGGGAAGGGGCAAGTACTGTCTTTGAGTGCAATGTTGGGAAGTGTTTCAAGTAAATTTATGTTAAGCTTTACTGAACCATGGCTATTCGATACGACCCTTTCAGCCGGTTTTGATTTATACAACTGGGACTATGATTATGATACTTATGAGAAGAAAAGTATAGGAGGCGCTTTAAGATTTGGATATCCTCTTTATGGTGAGTTTACCAAAGTGTATTTTTCTTATGCTTTCGATGAATCCAATATAACAAACATACAGTATGATGCTCCTGATGCTATTAAAGATATGCAAGGGAACAATGTCTCAAGCAGTGTAACAGCATCCTTGAGGTATGATTCGCGCGACAGAGTTTTCAATCCTACTGAGGGAGCAAATCATAGTTTCTCTATTCAATATGCGGGTCTTGGAGGAGATATTGGCTTTACGAAGTTTAATCTTGAAGCAGGCTGGTTTATTCCTTTATTTAAAGGAACTGTAGGAGGGATACATACAGCAACCGGTTATGTATCCCAAAATTCAAATGGTAAATTACCTATATATGAACGTTTTAATCTTGGCGGAATAAATTCACTGCGAGGATTTGAATGGGAAGACTTAAGCCCAAAAAAATTAAATTCGGATGGTATTTTGACTGAAATAGGGGGGAATAAATTTGCCCAGTTAAATCTTGAGTTTATTTTTCCCTTTATTAAGGATGCCGGTGTTATGGGAGTATTGTTCTTTGATGCTGGCGATGTGTATGACAATAGTGATGCCTATCTTAGCAGCTTTCGGAAAAGTGTCGGTGGGGGTATCAGATGGTATTCACCTATGGGGCCGATGAGGGTGGAGTATGGCTATATTCTTGATCCGAAGACAGGTGCAGGTGAAGGCGGAAAGGTTGAGTTTACGGTGGGTTCAGTATTCTAAATATATTCATTTTGGCAGTAACTATATAATAAGGGGGATTTATAATGCGGTTAATTAATAAAATTGTTTTTGTTAGTGTAGCGCTTTTTTTTATTCTTGGGATTTATGCTTATGCAGCAGATGTTGCCAAAATTGGAATTGTAGATTTCAGGAAAATTCTCGAGGAATCAAATACCGGAAAATCCGGCCGGGCAGAAATAAAAAAACAGGGAGAAAAAATGGAGGCCGACCTTAAAAAAAGGGGTGCTGAAATTGATGAGATGAAAAAAAAGTATGACAAAGAAGCAATGGTTGCAAATAAGGATGCAAGAGATGAGAAAGAGCGTGAACTTCAGATAAAATATATCGATTTTAAGAATCTCGAAAAAAAATATACTTCCGAAATTAAAAAGCTTCAATCTGATTTTTTTATCAGCTTGAAAAATGAAGTTGATCTTATTGTTGCTGAAATCGGCAAAAAAGACGACTATCAAATTATCATTGAAAAGAATGAAGCCGGAGTATTTTATTCACCAGCTTCTGCAGATATTACTGATAGGATTATACAAAAATTAAACACAAAACCTGCGCCGAAATCAGTAAAGTAAAAATTCATAGATGTCTATAAGGTAGGGGCGTATTGCTATACGCCCCTATTATTTACGAGATCATCATGTATTTATAAGATGATATAAAAGGTATGCTATAATGGAATTATCACTTGCCGAACTTGCTGGAATGATTGAAGGCAAGCTTATCGGCGATTCTAAGAAAATGATTAATAAAGCGGCTCCTTTTGAAGATGCAAAAGAAAATGATATAACTTTTGCAGGAACTGCCAGATTTTTAAGTATAATAAAAGAAAGTAGTGCCGGAGCAGTTATTGTTCCGCATGGATATAATGAACCTTCAAAAAACCTCATACAGGTTGAGCAGCCACATATTGCATTTATTAAGGTGTTAAATATATTTTATCCTCCATCTATGCTTAACTGTGGGATCAGTTCATCTGCTCATGTTGGAGAAGGTTTTAAATGCGGCAAAGGTGTGTCTGTAGCTCCAAATGCGGTGATTGGTAATAACGTCATTATAGGGGACCGCGTTTCAATTTATTCCTGCTCTTATATTGGAGATGGTGTTGTTATCGGAGATGACGTTAAGATTTATTCCAATGTATCTGTTCTTGAGCGGTGTAAAATTGGGAACAGAGTTATAATTCAGGCAGGTTCTGTTATAGGGAGTGACGGATTCGGTTATTCTTCGGACGGGAACATACATTATAAAATTCCTCATATGGGTATAGTGCAGATAGATGATGATGTTGAAATTGGTGCCGGCAACACGATAGACAGAGCAACATTCGGCAAAACATGGATATGCCGCGGGGTAAAAACGGATAATCTGGTTCATATAGCGCATAATGTAACAGTTGGAGAAGATACTTTGCTTATAGCTCAAGTAGTTATTGGCGGAAGCGCATCAATAGGAAAGCATTCAATTATATCCGGGCAGGCGGTGATTGGCGATCATATCGTTATAGGAGATAATGTAACTATTGCTGCTAAATCCGGTGTTATCAGATCTGTTAAAAACGGTGAGATTATGACAGGTGCCCCTGCAATTCCACATAGGTTGTGGCTTAGAGTTCAAAATGTTATTCCTAAACTTCCTGAAATAAGAAGTAAGCTTTTTGATATTGAAAAGCGATTGAACCGGATAGAGAAACAAGAAAATAAATAAATCAGCCGGAATAGTTCCAATACAGTATATATTTCAGCCATAAATATTGCTGTTATTTTGATGGAGAGAAAATGGAGAAAATTCTTGATGTAACGGAAATAATGAAAATATTGCCTCACAGGTACCCGTTTATTTTGATTGATAGAATACTTGAACTTGTTGAAGGCGAGAAGATAGTAGCTTTGAAAAATGTTACGATTAATGAACAGTTTTTTCAAGGGCATTTCCCTGGAATGCCAATTATGCCCGGAGTCCTTATTATAGAAGCTATGGCGCAAGCAGGGGGAGTATTGTTTGTTGCATCCAAGCAAGAAAAAAAATACGGGGATCCTATTTATTTTATGGGAATGGACAAAGTTAGATTTAGAAAACCGGTTGTTCCGGGTGATCAAATTATTTTTGATATTAAAATTTTAAATATGAGAACTAAAGTTGCAAAAATAGCCGGTGTGGCAAAAGTTGATGGTAAGTGTGTGGCTGAGGCTGAGTTGATGGCCGCTTTTGGAGAAAAAATATGATTCATGAAACTGCTATTGTAGATTCGGGCGCTGAAATAGATTCAAATGTTGATATAGGTCCGTATTCAATAATCGGAGATAATGTATTTATAGGTTCGGGTGCTGTGATAGGTCCGCATGTTGTAATAGATCCTTTTGTTGAAATTGGCCGAGACTGTCAAATATATCAATATGCAGCAATAGGGGCGGCGCCTCAATCACTTAAATTTAAAGGCGAAAAGACCTATGTTAAGATAGGTCCTGGCTCGATAATCAGAGAGTTTGTTACAATTCATAGAGGGACCGAGTTTGGTGGTGGTATTACGGAGGTCGGAGAAGAAAATTTTTTAATGGCTTATACCCATATAGCACATGACTGTAAGACAGGACGCAGGGTTATAATGGCAAATAACGCCACTCTTGCCGGGCATATAACCATTGGAGATTATGCTACAATAGGTGGTCTTGTTGCGATACATCAGTTTGTTAAAATCGGAGAATACGCTTTTATCAGCGGATTATCGGCAGTAGTTAAGGATGTGCCTCCATATGTTATCGCAGCTGGTCAGCGAGTTGAATTGCATGGTTTAAACACTGTCGGCTTAAAACGCCATGGATTTTCCCCCAACACATTATCCCTGTTGAAAAAAACGTATAGAATATTTTTTCGAATCGGGCTTACAGTAAATCAGGCTATTGAAAGAGTCAAGGCTGAAGTCGAGCAGGTTCCGGAGGTTGTTAACTTTATTAATTTTGTAATGGCGTCAAAGCGGGGAGTTTCAAGATAATTGAGAATGTGAAAAAACATTTACCTTTAGACTAAGACTGTAGTTTAATATTCTTTCAGACAGAAGGGTTCCAGGGATAGAGATTATATAAGGTTTTTCCCTGAGCACTTGATTCCCTGAATCCTCGCCTCCTCTTCATAATAATTATCAGGACTGATAGTGGCTAATTTAATTAAGAAAAAAATTGGACTTATTGCGGGGAGCGGTCAGTTCCCCATAATTTTTTCAAAGATAGCCGGATCAAAAGGCCTTTTGGTATATGCAGCAGCATTTATTAATGAGGCGGAGGAAATACTTAAAGAACAAGTTGAAAAAATTGAATGGCTGCACCTTGGTCAGGTTAAACGCCTGGTTAATTTTTTTAAAAAAAACGATATAAAAGAAGTCGTGATGCTCGGTGCTATAAAAAAAACGAGAATGTTTTCTGATGTTAAGCCCGATATTAAGGCGATCTCACTTATTATGCATATGAAAAGCACACACGATGACGGGTTATTGAGTGCATTCGCAGGTATGCTTGAAAAAGAAGGGATCATTGTTAAAGCATCAACATTTTTGCTTCCCGATCTTCTGGCGCAAGAGGGTTGCTGGACTAAGCGGAAGCCATCAAGGGGCGAAAAAGCGGATATTGAAATTGGATTGCATATTGCAAAAGAAATAGGTCGTCTTGATATTGGCCAATGTGTTGTAGTCTGTGGTGGATCGGTTCTCGCTGTTGAGGCTATTGACGGCACCGATGCAACCATAAGAAGAGGCGGAAAGCTTGGAAACGGTGAAGCCGTTATCGTAAAGGTATGCAAACCTGAGCAGGATACTAGATTTGATATGCCGGCTGTGGGTGTTCAAACCATAAATACGATGTATGAATCAGGAGTCAAAGCTCTTGCCGTAGAAGCAAATAAAGCTGTTGTATTCGATAGAGAAGATATGATCATGCTTGCCGACAAGGTCGGGATAAGTATAGTTGCTGTTTCTGTATAGAATAATACCTTATAGTTGGAAGACTAAATGAAAAAAGTGCGTATAGGCGTTGTAGGGGCTGGTTATCTTGGGAAATATCATGCAGAAAAATATTCTCAGATGGGTGATGTAGAGCTTGTGGGAGTGGTTGATGTTGATGGATTGCAGGCTGCGAAGGTTGCAAACAGCGCAAACACAAAAGCTTATAAAAATTATCATGATCTTATTGGTAAAGTGGAAGCCGTAAGCATTGTGGTTCCTACTCGTGCTCATTTTTCGATAAGCAAAGATTTTCTGGAAAATGATATTGATGTTCTTATTGAAAAACCTATTACAACAACACTTAAGCAAGCCGACGAGCTGATAAGTATTTCTGAAAAAAGAGGTCTTATTATTCAGGTTGGGCATTTGGAACGGTTTAATCCCGCTGTCCTTGCGCTTAAAGATATTGTGCACAATCCCAGGTTTATAGAATCACATCGTTTAAGTGTTTTTAAGGAACGTGGAATTGATGTGAGTGTTGTACTTGATCTTATGATACATGATATAGATATTATTGCCAGCCTTGTAAAATCGGAAATTAAAAATATTCATGCAGCCGGAACAGCCGTTATAACAGATCAGGTTGACATAGCAAATACCCGGATGGAATTTGAAAACGGATGTGTAGCAAATGTTACGGCAAGCAGAATTTCAACTAAAAACGAACGAAAAACAAGATTGTTTCAGCAGGATGCATATATATCGGTTGATTTTGCAAACCACGAAATAAGTATTGTTCGTAAAAATGCTGATGAGATAAACAGCCTTATACCCGGCATGGAAATAAAAAATCTATGCTTTACAAAAGGTGATGCTTTGAAAGATGAGCTGGCAGCCTTTGTTAAGGCTGTTGGCAATAGAGAGGACCCTGAAGTTACAGGCCAGGTTGGACGAGATGCCTTAAAGGTTGCGTTAAGCATAATGGAGCAAATCGATTATTCCCAAAAACAATTAATAGGTCTTTAATTCTATGAGTCATTTCTCTGATGTTAAGAGAATTATGATAATTGCAGGGGAAGCATCCGGTGATCTTCACGGCTCTCGACTTATAAAGGCTATAAAAGAAAAAAAGAACGGGTTGTTTTTCTTTGGCATCGGAGGGAATTTACTCAAAGAAGCCGGAGTTAAAATCATTAAGGATGCCTCAACCCTTTCTGTAGTTGGAATAACCGAGGTTGTATCCAAAATAATTTCTCTTATTAAAGGTATGGCTGATGCAAAAAAGGCTCTTAAAACATTAAAACCCGATCTTCTCATATTAATTGATTTCCCGGATTTCAATCTTCATATTGCTGCTGCCGCAAAAAAACTTGGCATACCTGTTTTGTATTATATCAGCCCACAGGTTTGGGCGTGGAGACAGGGCAGGGTTAAGAAATTAAAAAACCTTGTAAATCATCTGGCAGTAATCCTTCCTTTCGAGAAAGACTTTTTCAAAAAGCACGGCATTCCCGTAACATATGTGGGACATCCTTTGCTTGATGGAGAAATTTATGTTCCTGAAAACAAAAAGAAAACAGATACTCAAGTACTGGGTCTTTTACCAGGCTCGCGTGACAGTGAGGTCGCAAGACATCTGCCTGTTATGCTTGAGGCAGCTGTCTTGATTAATAAAAAAATAAAAGATATTGAAATAACGGTTTCTCTTGCATCAACAGTTAAAAGGCAACATGTTGAAAAAATAATTAGGGAACAAGGCTTTTTTAATTATAATATTATTTCAGAAGGAACAGAACAAATTTTAAAAAAGTGCTCGCTTGTTATAGCAGCTTCAGGGACAGTAACACTGGAGGCTGGAATTGCAGGTGTTCCCATGATAATAATTTATAAGGTTTCTGCTGTTAGCTATCTGCTTGGAAAAGCACTAATAAAGGTATCAAACATTTGTCTTGTTAATCTTGTTGCAGGAAGACAAATAGTACCTGAATTAATACAGGGAAAAGCAACGTCGGCAAATATTGCATATGAAGCCTTAAAAATGCTTAACAACCCTGATGAACTTGAAACTATGAGAAACGATCTTGCTGGCATCAGGGATATACTCGGAGGTGCAGGAGCTTCTGAGAGAGTAGCTGATATTGCTTTGTCAATGCTGCAAATATCAAAATAAGGTTTTTTATAAATGAGTACAAAAAAAATAAAATCATCATTTTTTAAACCAAGACATATTGAGATTATCAAACTTGTTAAAGAAAGCTGGGTTACACTTTTTCTTGCTGTACTATGTCTTCTTGTAGTTGCAGGAAGTACTGCCGTTTCGGCATATTTAATAAAACCAGCTCTTGACGATGTATTTATAAATAAAGATACCCGTATGCTTAAACTGATTCCGCTGGCGGTTATTTTTATCTATTTTGCACGCGGTTTAGGAATGTATGGGCAGGAATATCTTATGAGCCGTGTCAGCCAAAATATCATAAGGCGCTTAAGAAACCGTCTATACGACCATATACAGGATCTTTCGCTTTCGTTTTTTCATAAAGAAAAAACAGGCACATTGATGTCTCGTGTTACAAATGATGTAACTGTAATTAAAGCAATGGTATCTTCATTAATTACAACTTCCGTGAGAGACTGCTTCACATTGATAGGACTGTTATTCGTCATTTTTTATCAGATTTGGGAACTCGCATTGTTTGCTTTCCTTATTCTACCATTGGCTTTTTATCCAATTGTATCTCTGGGAAGAAAAGTAAGGCGGGTCAGCACAAGTTGCCTTGAGGCTATTGCAGATATGAGTTCATTTCTGCATGAAACATTTTCCGGAAACAAAATAGTAAAAGCTTTCGGTATGGAAAGTTATGAGAAAAAACGCTTCTATGACAAAACTCTCAGACTTTACAGGGTTGAAATGAAGCAGGTAAAAGCAAGTTCTCTTACTTCTCCCATAATGGAATTTCTTGGCGGACTGGGAATAGCTTTTGTCATATGGTATGGTGGCTCCAGAGTTATTTCGGGTGTATATACTACAGGGACTTTTGTATCTTTTCTTGCTGCTGTTGTGATGCTGTATGACCCCGTAAAAAAACTGAGCAAGCTTAATAATCAGCTTCAACAGGGTCTTGCTGCAACAGACAGAATATTTGATATTATAGAAAAAGATTCGGAAATCAAAGAAGATGAAAATCCTGTTGAATTGAAACGCGGATTCCACAATGTAACATTTGAGGATGTTTCATTCAAATATAAGGATTTTATGGTTTTAAAAAATATCAACCTGAAAGTAAATCCAGGAGAAATAGTTGCTCTTGTCGGTATGAGCGGGGGCGGCAAAACCTCTCTTGTAAATCTTATCCCAAGGTTTTATGATGTTAGCGTCGGCTCTTTATCTATAGATGGAGTTGATATTAGAAAAACTTCAATTTCATCTCTGCGTGATCAGATAGCAATAGTTACACAGGAGCCGATACTTTTCAATGATACTGTTAGAAATAATATAGCCTATGGCAACTGGAATGCATCCGACAAAGATATTGAAATGGCCGCAAGAGCGGCGTACGCTTACGATTTTATACAGGGTTTTCCGGACAAATTTAATACAATGCTTGGTGAACTAGGAGGACGCCTTTCAGGAGGAGAAAAGCAGAGAATATGTATAGCAAGAGCGCTAATAAAGGATGCACCTATTTTAATACTTGACGAAGCCACTTCTTCGCTTGATACGGAAGCTGAAAGACTTGTTCAAAAAGCACTTGAAAACCTGATGAAAGGACGAACAACGTTTGTTATTGCGCATAGATTGTCAACAATTGCATATGCGAACAAAATAATTGTAATTGTTAACGGCTGTATTGTGGAAGAGGGCGAGCATGAAGAACTTATAGCTAAAAAAGGCGAATATTACAAGCTATACCAGATGCAGTTTGGAACCGGCGACACAAAATGAAAATCAACACTATTGTCAGCAGATATCTGTTTAAAGAGATGTTGTCTCCTTTTGCCATCAATACACTTTTTTTTACTTTTCTCTTTTTGATGGCAAAAATACTTTTCGTAACGAATCTTGTTGTTAATTATAATATGAGCCTGTCTAAAATCGGATTGATGTTTCTTTATATTATCCCCAATTTTCTCGTATTTGTAATTCCGATGTCCGTTATGATGGCCATTCTTCTTACTTTTTTACGATTCTCAAGCGACAATGAAATAATAGCTTTAAAAACAGGTGGTATAAGTATTTACGGCTTGCTCCCACCCGTGCTTATTTTCTGTTTTATTGGTTGTATCCTTACCTTTTTAATTTCTGTTTATGCAATGCCTTGGGGTAGATTATCCATTGAAAAGCTGACAATGGAAATTGCTCAGACAAATTTTGAGATAGGACTCAAAGAGAGAACATTCAATGATAATTTTAAGAACATTATGCTTTATGTAAATAAAATTAATTTAAAAGATGATGAACTTCTTGATGTTTTTGTAGAAGATCACCGTTCTGAAGATATGGCCAGCACAATTATTGCTCCAAGAGGGATTCTGTTTTTTGAAAAAGACAAATTATCTTTCAGATTAAGGCTTTTTGATGGAGTCATAAATCAGGTCAGCTCGAAAAAAAAATCGGTCAATTCCATTGGTTTTGACACATATGATATTAATCTTGATCTAAAGAACGCCTTTTCGGAAATTGAAAAAAAGGGGCAAAGAATAGATGAAAAGAAGCTGTTTTTTAATGAGCTTATAGATTACATTGATAATTTCAAGATTAAAAACTCAAAATATTATAATGCTCTTTTTGAGCTTCATAAGAAATTTTCTGTTCCTTTTGCATGCTTTGTTTTGGGCATTCTTTCAGTAGCACTTGGCACTCAGCTAAAATCTGCAACGCGTTCATTCGGTTTGGGGCTTGGCCTTATTTTCTTTTTGCTTTACTATCTTATTCTTTCAATTGGTTATGCATTAGGAGAGAGTAGATTCTATCCCCCATTTGTCGGGATGTGGGTTCCAAATATATTGATAGGTGGTATAGGCATATATCTTTTTATAAGAACAGCAAATGAACGACCCGTCAATTTTTTTGCAGTTATAGATTTATTTGAAAGAATAAAATTACATTTTATTAAAGAAAAATGAGCGTTTTTCAAAGACTCGATATAAAATATGAGAGTATGTACTTATGTCTATAATAGATAGATATTTAAAAAAGGAGATTCTTAAATACTTTTGCATTATCATTGCTGCAATTATAGGGATATATATTGTGGTGGATTTTTTTGATGAAACAGAAATTTTTTTTGAATCGGGCCTTTCTTTTCCAAAGGCCTTTTTTTGTTTTATTTCAAAAATGCCGATCGCCCAATTCATTCCTCTTGGTGTTTTATTATCTATCCTTGTAACATTTGGCCTGATGAGTAAAAATAACGAAATTGTGGCATTAAAAAGTGGTGGAATCAGTATATATTATCTCTTGAGGCCCATACTTTTAATAGGGGTTACATTTTTTTTTATAATTATTTTTTTATCAGAGGTAGCTGTTCCGATAACACAAAGTAGAGTGGAAAAAATATGGGCGCAGGCAAAACTTAAAAAATCTACTATAGCCCTGAAAGAAAAAGATATTTGGATAAAGGGCCATAATTTAATATCGCATATAGAATTTTATAATTCATCAAAAAAGACTATCCATGGCATTACGCTATATTTCTTTGATGATAATTTTCGAGCAGTAAGAAGGATTGACAGCGAAAAGGGAGTTTTTAACCAAGGTAACTGGACATTATATGATATTATTGAACAGAAACTTGATAAAAATAACAGCAAAATCTCCTTTCACAAACAACTTGTAGAACATCTTGATTTTTCACCGGAAGAGATAGGAGTAGTTGCTGTGAAATCGGAAGCTATGAGTGCTGTCGAGCTTTATGATTATATTAAAAGAATTGAGTCTGAAGGGTATGATGCAACAACCTATCGTACTGATTTTTATGCTAAGCTTTCTTTTCCATTTATTTGTATAATAATGTGTTTTATTGGTACGGGAATAGCTTTCAGGTTGAAAGCTAAAGAAAGCCTGTCTGTAAATATAGTATATGGAATAGGAGCGGCTTTTTCTTATTGGGTTTTTTTTGGTTTCTGTATTTCGCTTGGTGAAGGAGGTATTCTTAATCCCCTAATTGCCGCTTTGGTTCCAAACCTGGTATTTTTAGGTTTTGGTATATTTACGCTTCTTAATGCCGAATAGTGTTTTTTGGAATCTCGAGTAACTGATATTTGTTCCCTATACCTCCTCAATAAGACTTTAGACCGGATGTTATTCAAAGAACCCTTAGTATGGCATTTCAGTGATATATATTTCTTTGATTTTATGCTGTGATTTCATGAATATAATCAGAAAAAAAATTGAGGCAGTTATGTATTCCGGAGGGGAAAGTCAGCTTTTTCTTCTTGAATCCTTGCTGTTTGTTTTTTCAGTTTTATACGGCATCCTGGTTAAAATAAGATGTGCATTATACAGTAAAGGCATATTTAAACAAAAAAGACTTCCATGTAAGGTTATTTCTGTTGGTAATGTTACAGTCGGAGGGACCGGGAAAACGCCCATGACAATATATCTTGCCAAATTGCTTGTTGGGTATGGATATAAAGTTGCAGTTGTCAGCAGGGGATACAGAGGAAAATTTGAAAAAAAAGGAGGAATTGTAAGTAACGGTAAAGAAATGCTTATGGGTCCTGAACTATCAGGGGATGAGCCTTTTATGATGGCAGCCAGGCTTGAGAATATTCCTGTTGTAGTCGGGCAAAACAGGTATGAATCAGGGTGGATGGCGATAAAAAATTTTGACATTGATATTATTCTTTTAGATGATGGGTTTCAGCATATAAAACTTTTTCGTGACATTGATATTCTCCTTTTAGATCACAGCCGCCCTTTTGGCAATTTTCATCTTATACCAAGAGGTATTTTAAGAGAGCCAGCTGCATCAGCTAAAAGGGCCGATACATTTATCCTTACAAGATCATCTTCAGATAATAGCAAAGTATTAAATCTGCTTAATAATATTTCGAAAAGCCAGGCAATTTTTGAAACTCATAATTCTTATTATTTTTTTAATGCCGGGAAAGAAAGCAATGCTGATTGGGTATCTATCTTTGGAAATGAATTGTCAAAAGATTATGATCGTATGGCAGGGAAAAAGGTCGTGGCTTTTTCGGGGATAGCGGTAAATGAGCACTTCAGGAAAACCATTGAAGAATTTAAATGTGAACTTGTTAATTTTTATGGATTTCCCGATCACTATTATTATTCTGCCGATGATATTGAAAAAATATCGCAATCAGCAAAAAAACAAGATGCACAATTTATTATAACAACAGAAAAAGATTTTGCCAGAATGGGGGGGAAATATAAATTTCCTGTTGATCTTATTGTTGTTGGTTCAGCAGTTCATTTTAAGGATGATAATTCCTTTAAGTCATTTATTATGAATAAACTGGTAAAAACAGAAGCGAAATAAAAAGCTTTCCTCAAGATCAGCCGGTTTTTGAAAACAAATGGTTTTTCGAGCTTTTTGGTTTTGTCGTAAAGTGTGTCAAGCTTGGCGAAGACGCTGTCGGAGCAAACGAAAAAGGTATCGCGCCGCAACGGTAAAAGCCAGAAAACGAATCGCTGCTCCGACATCGGCACCACGCGAGCTACTGCTCAAATGCATAATTCATATTTTAGCCAGGCACTTTAAGCTTATTCTATGTTTGCTCCGACAACAGCGGCCATCTGCATCATGTCGATTGTCTGGCCTTCTTTCATATTTGTAAGGTCAGTGATCTTGCCTGATTTGCTTTTGGATTTTGTGTTTTTAAAAATCGGGAGCAAACTCGCATCAGCCACAATGAACTTGCCTGCGTTCTCAGGCTTTCCATTTTCGGTTTTTGTCTGAAGTTTATTCGCTTTAATATAGTCCCATAGTTTTTTGGTAATCTCTGTCCTGGGAAGTTCTGTTGCTCCCAGAAACTTTGCCAGCTCATTTTTCAGCTTTACCGGTTTCTTCAATCCTTTTGCTTCTTCCATTTTTAACTCCTTCATATTTAATTATTATTGGTTAATAATACATCTTTTAGTTATATTTGTCACATGACAATATATTTAATAGTTTCCTGAAAGACCAGAGGGCGTTGAGGCTGCTAATATCAAATTCAAACCTTACTGATGAGTTTAAAGATATTATAATATTAACAAAGTTATTCAATAGAATGTAAAAAAAGACTAGTTGCTACAGCATTTTTTATACTTTTTACCGCTTCCACATGGGCAGGGTTCATTGCGTCCCACCTTCTTTTCGGTAAATTTTGTTTTAAGTGGATTCAGCAATATCTCTAGTGCTTTGATATCTTCAGGTTTATCTGGTTCCAGTTCAATTTTATATTCCCAGCCGTTTTCATCAAATACTGTCTCTAATTCTTTCACTCTTTCTTCTGTTTGTACATTCACTACAGCTGGATTTTTTTCAGTGCCCAATTTTGCTATCATTTTACCGTCAAAAATTTTATCCATTTCAGTGCCCGATTTTGCTGTTTTTTTAACTTCAAATGTTTTTCTCATTTTTTCACCATTTAGGTATTATATGATTAATCTACCACATAGCACAGAATTCAGCTGAGAGCGTAACGAGTCGGCCGGGATGACTTGTGTGCGCCAGGCATGGGCTTGAATTTATGGAGTTACTCCCCCCATACGTGAATCCTGTTAATATATTTAATACATTAACAAAAATATTAGCAGAAGGCAAGAGGGGAATCGTAAGGTTCCGTTGTATCGGATATTATAATATGGAGTAGATGCAATTGTTAATGGTTGTCTTGATCCGCTTCATTCATGATTTATTTTTACTAACTCCAATCTTCCAAACGCCTTTTTCAAGAAAAGCTTCTATGGTTTGACGATTCGCTTTATTTATTAAATTAGAGTGTGATATTTTGTTTTTCTTTGCATATTCAGCAAGTGTCATGATATGCGCTCCTTCCAGATACGCAAGTCTCTTGTAATAACTGTTTGTAAGCGCTTTGCCGAGTATTTCCTCCATGATTTTGGCAGTACCTTTTTCGTCAAATTCCTTAAACGCTTCATAGTATATCTTTCTGTCAATGAATTTAATATTAACCGGCACAAAACCTTCACGTATAAGTAAATAATTATTAATTACTCTTCCGATACGGCCATTACCATCAACAAACGGATGGGTGTGCTCAAAAGTAAGATGTAGCAGTGCAATACGTTTTATAATATTATCGCTGCTGTTTGCGTTATACCCCGAAAGCATTTTTTCCAATCTTTCTACTATTTCTTTGGAGTCCGGCGCTATGTGGTTTGTAACCATGACCCACTCACCGTTGTTGCGGAATCTTCCGGCTATATCCTCCCTGATATTTGCTATAAGCATTTTGTGAAGCGACAGAATAACATCAAGAGTAAGCTCATGTTCTTTGGCTTTTGTATTGATATAAGAAACAACCCGCGCGAGGTTTTTTGCTTCAATAATTTCAGAAGTGATTGTTTACCGACAGACGCAATATAATAACGAGCCAGTTTCAAAACGTCCCATTTTGGCCGATCTCTGCGTTGGGTTAAAATTTTAATCCTCGAAATACCCCATGTATTCCTGCGGTTAAAATTTTCACCCGCCTTGACCTTGACCAAACTGAAACGTTTTGAA
>JAHIFE010000035.1 GCA_018901125.1 Pseudomonadota bacterium
GAGATGATAATGCCCGGAGACAATGTAGCTATATCGGCGGAGTTGATAACACCAATAGCAATGGAGACCGAGCTTCGGTTTGCGATAAGGGAAGGTGGCCGGACGGTCGGTGCCGGAGTTGTAAGCAATATTATAGGATAACGGCTAAGGAGTCGGCAGGTGAGAGTAATTATCACATTGACATGTAGTGAATGCAAAAGAAAAAATTACACTACGACAAAAAATAAAAGGACAACACCGGACAAACTTGCATTCAGCAAATATTGCAGGTTTTGCAGAAAACATACCACTCATAAAGAAACAAAATAAATAGTCACATTTTGTTTAGATAGGAAATTTGGGCAAAAATTTATAAGCTGGGTTAATGATTTATCTACAGGCCAGTAGCTCTAACGGCAGAGCATCGGACTCCAAATCCGGGTGTTGGGGGTTCAAATCCCTCCTGGCCTGCCAAATGTTTTTTAATTGGTAAATTTTAATAATTAAGGCATAGATCGGATAGGTCCCAGCCGGAGGAGAAGGAGAAACCGCTTTAATTTACTTCGAGCGGAGAGATATGGAAAGCCCATTTCTGTTGAGTTTAAAGTTGTTTTTTTAAAAATAAGTCGTTAAGGTTTAATGAACTCTTAACCATAAATTATGGTTCGGATATATTGCAATACGGGAATACAATGGCACGATTACTGAGGAAAAAGACTGCAAGCAATAGAAAAAAGTCAAAACAAAATATTGATACGCCGGAAACTTCTCAGGATACAGGTAATATATTAAAGAAAAGTGTTTCGATTGCCGGGGCTTTGGCAGAAACAAAAAAGTTCCATATATTACCGCAAAAAAAACCTTTAACCGGGGCTAAAACGCTAACGGATAAAGAAACTAATAATTATATTGATAAAATATCACAGTTTTTAAGAGAAGTTAAAATTGAGCTTAAAAAAATTACATGGCCTACCCGTAAACAAACTATTGGTTCAACGGTAGTTGTAATTATTCTGGTTTTGATAGTTTCTTTTTTTCTAAGTGTGGTTGATATGGGACTGTCAAGTCTAGTCCATATAATTCTTCAATAATAATGAGGAGAATGGAGAGTGTCTCTTAAGTGGTATATATTGCATGTATATTCTGGGTTTGAAAACAAAGTAAAAACTGCACTTGAGGAAAAAATAGCGGCTTATAATCGTCCAGATAAGTTCGGGGAAGTGTTGGTTCCTACAGAACAGGTAGTTGAACTTGTTAAAGGAAAAAGAAAGACTTCAACCAGAAAATTTTATCCCGGATATGTTCTAGTGCAAATGTACCTTGATGATGAAGTCTGGCATATAGTTAATGATACTGCTAAGGTGAGTGGCTTTCTTGGAGGAAGGGAAAAGCCTACCCCAATTTCAGACCAAGAAGCAGAACAGATTTTAAGCCGAATGGAGGCAGGAAAATTAAAGCCCAAACCGAAATATTATTTTGAAACCGGAGATGAAATAAGGGTAGTAGACGGACCTTTTACGAATTTTAACGGTGTTGTAGAGGAGGTTAACCCTGAAAAAGGGAAAATAAAAGTGCTTGTTAGCATATTCGGGCGCTCGACTCCGGTAGAATTAGAATTCGTGCAGGTTACAAAGATATAGCATCAGGAGTGAAAAGAAAAAAATGGCAAAAAAGGTTATGGCAATGATTAAATTGCAGGTTGTGGCCGGAAAAGCAAATCCGTCTCCACCTATTGGTCCTGCTCTTGGGCAGCATGGTGTGAATATAATGGAATTTTGCAAGGCTTTTAATGCCAGGACCGCTGACGATGAGGGGATGGTAATACCTGTAGTTATTACTGTTTATCAGGACAGATCATTTACTTTTATTACAAAAACGCCGCCTGCTTCCATACTTTTGAAAAAAGCGGCAAAGTTAGCAAAGGGATCCAGCGACCCGAAGAGAATAAAAGTGGCTAAAGTCACACGGGAACAGGTGGAGGAAATTGCTAAACAGAAAATGGTCGATCTTAACGCCAATGATACGGCTGCCGCTTTTAAAATTATTGCAGGAACAGCCAGAAGCATGGGGATAGAAATTGGTTAAAGATGAAAAGGAGTTAATAAAGCGAAATGCCGAAGCGTGGTAAGAAATATAATGAAGCTAGAGCAAAGGCTAATGCCGAGGCAAAAAGTGATATTGCTGCTGCTGTTAAGGCAGCAATTGATTCATCTTATGTGAAATTTGATGAAACAGTTGATGTTGCCGTAAGGCTTGGCGTTGATCCGAGGCATGCAGATCAGATGGTGAGAGGAGCTGTTGTCTTGCCGAACGGAATAGGCAAAGAAGTCAAGGTTCTTGTGTTTGCAAAAGGAGAAAAAGAAAAAGAAGCCCTTGAAGCCGGTGCAGATTTTGTCGGTAATGATGACCTTGTTGAAAAGATCCGGGGAGGCTGGTTGGGTTTTGATAAAGCTATTGCCACGCCGGATATGATGGGCGCTGTCGGAAAAATCGGAAAGCTTCTTGGGCCAAGAGGTCTTATGCCTAATGCTAAAACAGGATCGGTTACATTTGATGTGGATAGAGCTGTGAAAGAGTTAAAAGCAGGAAAGGTGGAGTTTAGGGTTGAAAAAGCTGGAATAGTTCATGTTCCTATGGGCAAGGTTTCGTTTGGTGTTGAGAAACTTGTTCAAAACATGGCGGCTTTTCTTGAGACCATAATGAGACTTAAACCTGCGGGCAGTAAAGGTACATATCTGAAAGGTATGGCTATCTCCACAACAATGGGGCCTGGAGTTAAAATTGATATGTCCTTGATCAAAGACTTTGTGAAATAATTTTATAATTAAAGCATATAGCTGGAGTTACTTTAAAAACATCAGATTCTGCCATATAACAGGCTGAATATTATTTTAGACAGATGGATGTTTTAAGTATTCCACAGACAACTTAACAGATTAGTGCCGATGTTATATTTTGTGCAAAATATTAGTCAGATTTGTTTGCTGGGAAAACAAAGTGTAGTACAAATTTATTTTGATAATGATAACCGATTAAATTATCAAATCCCGTTACAAATTTAGTTGTAACGGGATATGCTTTTCATAACGGTTTAAATATGCTAAAAATATAAGCTATAGTAATTGCATAGCAATAGTAAAATATTGATAATCTCGTAAAATTGCATAATTTGGGAATTATCGTTAAAAGCTAAATAATTTAAGGTGCGCTAATGGCAAGAAATGAAGCGCGCTTATTCGTAAGCTGCGATAACGAAAGATAAAGCGCAAATTATGCATATAGACTTTTATAAAGCCTATAATATAATAGTTAATACAATTCTGTCAAAGACCGTAGGTGTATAAAATAGATGCTTAAGCGGTATTACCGGCCTGCCGAGACGGATGAAGGTTGCATGTTTAAAAAAAAGCATATATGCTTTTGAAGTAAAATAATTGCAATCGCCGGTATCCGCTAATCTCAAAAGACCTCCGGGTGCATACAGACTTGGAAAGGAGGTGTTGTTATTTATGAAGCTTGCAGAAAAGAAAAATATTGCAGAAAATTTTCATGAAAAATTATCCAGAGCCAAAGTAGTAATTATAACGGATTATAAGGGGCTTAACGTAGAAGCAATAAGTGATTTGCGGAAAAAACTGAGGGAATTTCAAGTAGAATATCGAGTAGTAAAAAATACTCTTCTTGAAAGGGCAGCTGAAAATACCGGGGCTATTTTAATCAAGGAAAAATTTAAGGGTCCTACAGCAGTTGCTTTAAGCTATGATGATCCGGTTGCTCCTGCAAAAATACTGATAAAATTTGCTGAAAGCAATAAAAACCTGAAAATCAAAGCGGGTATATTAGATGGGAAAGCGCTTGATTTTGATGCTATTAAGGCATTGTCAACCATGCCACCCCGCGAAGTACTTTTAAGCCAATTGCTTTCGGCTATGAATGGTGTTCCTGCATCTTTTGTCAGGACGCTTAATGAAATACCGAAGCAATTATTGTATGTTTTACAGGCGATTAAGCAACAGAAGGAAGCAGCTTGATTATTATATTTTAAAGAACTTTGATATTAATATAATCTTTTTTTGAGATTTTAACAATAACAGCAAGTGCATTATCCCAAAATGCCTTTTAACATCAAAAGATTAATTATATTACCTGAAAGATTTCCTGCAGCTTGCTGCGGAGGATTTTTGAATAATTTGGAGGAATAATAACCATGTCAAATATTACTAAAGAAGATGTTATTGAATTTATAGCCAATATGTCGGTTCTCGATTTATCCGAGCTTGTTAAGGAGTTGGAAAACAAGTTTGGTGTATCTGCAGCAGCTCCTGTTGCAATGGTTGCTGCCGCCGGCCCTGCTGCCGCCGAATCTCAAGCTGAAGAGCAGACAGAATTTTCTGTAATTCTGATTTCGCACGGTGATAAAAAGATTCAGATAATCAAAGAAGTAAGAGCAATTACAGGCCTTGGTCTAAAGGAAGCAAAAACCCTTGTTGATGAAAGCCCAAAACCGGTAAAAGAGGGTGTTTCAAAAGAAGAAGCAGAAAAAATCAAAGCACAGCTTGAAGAAGCCGGAGCTCAGGTCGAAATAAAATAACAGGAAGAATTATTTTAATATTTTCATACTATTGTAATAGTATCTTTATTAATGTAGAGATGTTGTCTCTGTATTATAACTGTATTTGATGGTCTTGTAATAAATCCATCAGGCCTAGGGCGGAAACGCTTGAACCGAAACAGCGAACATGTCCCACGCAGCTTTTTTGCCGGTAATGTGAGCGAATCTGTGATCCATAATAATTCCCTATAGATAAGGATTCCGATGCTTTTTACATCGGGTATCTTTAATTTACTTCAAGATGCGGGAGAGGGGAATCTCTTTCCCGCATAAGAGGGGTTTGAATAATTATTATTTGTGGGGTACAGACGCACGATTGGATATTTTGTCAAAAGAGTTTAGGGATGATGCCCTCGGGTGGGATAATATAGATCGTACAGACAGGGAATATGTTTCGGCTTAGTGGTAATAACTTCTATGGGACTATAAAGATTTCATAGAAGAAGATCTGCCAAATAAAACGGCAGCTTGATTAAGGTTTCTGCGGCGGTACGCATGCGCCGCCTATTACCCATACACTGCTTTGTATGGATGTTATGCAACGCTCTATCAAAGCTGAAAAGTCGTCATTTGGCTTTTTATAAAAGATCGTATCCAGATATTATTGAAATATTTTCATAATTTCTTTAATTATTGAATCCTATAAAAGGGAGATGCCATGTCGGAAAGGCTTTTGGCAAAAAAACGGTTAAGAAAAAATTTCGGGCAGATTCAAAGAATTGTTGAAATACCTGATCTGATAGGTATGCAGCTGGAATCATATAAACGTTTTTTGCAAATGGATGTTGTTCCTGAAAAACGAGAGGATATCGGGCTTCAGGCTGTATTCAAATCGGTGTTTCCTATAAAAGATTATACAGGAAGCGCTTCACTTGAATATGTATCCTATAGATTTGGAGAGATAAAACACGGTGTAGCTGAATGTATACACAGGGGTATGACTTATGAAATACCTGTGCGCATAACCGTAAGACTCGTTGTTTATGATGTTGACAAAGAAACTGGTATTTCAAGTATACGTGATATAAAAGAGCAGGAGATTTATTTTGGTACGGTTCCCTTGATGACCAATAAAGGAACATTTATTGTAAATGGAACCGAAAGAGTTGTCGTTGGCCAGCTTCACAGATCGTCCGGTGTATTTTTTGACCATGATAAGGGAAAAACCCATTCAAGCGGAAAAATTATTTACAGTTCAAGAATAATACCTGTGCGAGGGTCATGGATTGATCTTGAGATTGATCCTAAAGATATAGTCTACATAAGAATTGATAGAAGACGTAAGTTTCCTATCACTATCTTTTTTAAGGCATTTGGGTATACGCCCGAAGATCTCCTGTCATATTTTTATAAGAGCGAGAAGATAGTTATTCGCGGAAAAAGTTTATACAAAGAACTTAGAGAAGATTTATATAAAGATCAGAAATTTACACGTGATATAAAGGATCCCGATACAGGGGAAATAATAGCCAAGAAAGGTCGTCCGTATACTCCAAAGCTGATAAAGAAGCTGATATCTTTAAAAATGGGTACAATACCAATAAGTACTGAAGATATTAATGATAAAGCCTTTGCATATACGATTTATGAACCTGGAACGAATATACCTGTAGTCAAGGCAAGTGATATAGTTAATGATGAGTCGATATCAAAACTAAAAGAAGCCGGTATAAATGAATTCTGGATACTGTTTGTTGACGGGATGTCAAGCAGTGACTCAATAAGAAAAACTTTGGCTGTAGATAAAGTAGCTTCAAAAGAAGAAGCGCTTGTTGAAATATACAGGCGGCTTAGGCCCGGCAATCCGGTAACACCTGAGGTTGCTCAGAATTTTATCGACAATCTGTTCTTTAAGACTGCATATTATGACCTGTCCAGTGTCGGAAGGGTAAAAATAAACCAGCGTTTAGGGATTGAATCTTCCCCCGATTTAAAAATTTTAAGAAGGGAAGATATTTTACTTACTGCAAAAACTTTAATAGACTTAAGGGATACGCAAGGAATCGTTGATGATATCGACCATCTTGGAAACCGGCGGATAAGAGCTGTAGGCGAGCTTCTGGAAAATCAATACCGTATTGGTCTGGTACGCATGGAAAGAGCAATAAAAGAGAGAATGAGTTTACAGGAAGTTGATACCCTTATGCCTCATGATCTTATCAACCCTAAGCCCGTTTCAGCGATTGTTAAAGAGTTCTTTGGTACAAGTCAGCTAAGTCAGTTTATGGATCAGACAAATCCGCTTTCCGAAACTACTCATAAGCGCAGGTTAAGCGCACTTGGGCCAGGGGGACTAACCCGTGAACGTGCCGGATTTGAGGTCAGAGATGTTCATCCTTCCCATTATGGGCGAATATGCCCTATTGAGACGCCGGAAGGTCCTAACATCGGCCTTATTGTTTCATTAAGCACATATGCCCGTGTTAATGATTATGGCTTTATAGAGACACCATACAGGGTAGTTAATGATGGAGCAGTTACCGATAAAGTTAAATTTCTTGATGCATTTGAAGAAAAGGATTTGCCGATCGCACAGGCGAACGCTCCCATTGATGAAAAAGGCCATTATATAAATCCGCTTGTTACATCCCGTGTGGCAGGTGAATTTATGACGGTCAATAAAGAGGATATTGCGCTTATGGATGTCTCGCCGAATCAGCTTGTAAGCGTTTCCGCTTCTCTTATCCCTTTTCTTGAAAATGACGATGCAAACAGGGCTTTAATGGGTTCAAACATGCAGCGTCAGGCTGTTCCTCTTATAGTTAGTGAAGCTCCGCTGGTTGGTACAGGGATAGAAGGGGTTGTAGCTAAAGATTCCGGTGTTACAATAGTTGCTGAACGTGATGGAATAGTGGAGTCTGTAGATGCTTACCGGATAATTCTTTCTCATGATCCTTCGGATAAACTGTATGACAGGCATGTTACTATTTATAATCTGTCAAAATATATGCGTTCAAACCAGAACACATGTTTCAATCATCGCCCAATAGTTGTAAAAGGACAGAGCGTGGAAGCCGGAGAGATAATTGCTGACGGCCCTGCTACAGAAAAAGGAGAGCTTTCTCTTGGCAAAAATGTTACGGTAGCATTTATGCCTTGGGGTGGTTTTAATTTTGAGGATTCAATTCTTGTTAGCGAAAGACTTGTTCGTGATGGTGTTTACACTTCTGTGCATATCGAAGAGTTTGAGATAGTTGCGAGAGATACAAAACTCGGCAAGGAAGATATTACCCGTGATATTCCTAATGTTGGTGATGAAGCTTTAAAGGACCTTGATGAAAGCGGTATTATAAGGCTCGGAGCCGAAGTGGAACCAGGTGATATCTTGGTGGGAAAGATAACTCCCAAAGGTGAAACTCAACTTTCTCCTGAAGAAAAGCTTCTCCGTGCGATTTTCGGAGAAAAGGCAGGAGATGTGAAAGATACTTCCTTAAGGGTTCCTCCTGGAGTTGAAGGGACTGTTATTGATGCCAAAGTTTTTTCCAGACGGGGCATAGAAAAGGATGAGCGTACCTGTTTTATAGAAGAGACTGAAATAAAAGTGATGGAGAGGAACCGTGACGATGAACTTGCAGTTATTGAAGAGATAGCTCGGGGCCCTATAGTTCAGCTTTTAGATGGTCAGATATGCAATACCCCTATCAAAAAGGGTAAAAAAGTATTGATTGCGAAGGGCGACAAAATAGATGCCGAAATTCTTGCTGATATTCCTCTGGCTCAGCTTGAAGGTATTGTCTTAAAGGATGCTGGTGCTACAGAACAGCTTCACGATCTTCTTGAGCAATACAGGACTCAACGTGCTCGCTGCCGTGAGAATTTTGAAAAGCATATCAGCAGGTACGAAAAGGGAGATGATCTCCCTCCAGGGGTCATAAAGATGGTAAAGGTGTATATTGCCATGAAAAGGAAACTCTCGGTCGGAGATAAAATGGCTGGTCGGCATGGCAACAAGGGTGTTGTTTCAAGGATTCTGCCACAGGAGGATATGCCTTATTTTGAAGATGGTACTCCGGTTGATATGGTTTTAAACCCGCTTGGTGTGCCTTCCCGAATGAATGCAGGACAGATTCTGGAAATTCATCTCGGTCGTGCAGCAAAAAGCTTGGGCGATCAATTAAACAGGCTGATAGAAGAAAACAATATTTCTGCGCTTCGAGATAAAATCAATAGAATATTTACAGATAAAGACTCAAATGAAGTGATATCCCAAATGGATGATCAAGAGCTGCGTGATTTTGCCGGCAATTATAAAAATGGCGTTCACATGGCTACGCCGGTTTTTGATGGTGCTAAAGAAACAGAAATAAAAGCTCTTCTTGAGGAAGCCGGTCAATATACATCGGGTCAGGCGACACTTTTCGACGGACGAACAGGTGAACCTTTTAAGGGCAAAATTACTGTCGGAACTATGTATATGTTAAAACTTCACCATCTTGTAGATGATAAAATTCATGCACGTTCTATAGGACCCTATTCGCTTGTTACGCAGCAGCCGCTTGGTGGAAAAGCACAGTTTGGAGGCCAGCGCCTCGGAGAGATGGAGGTCTGGGCTATGGAAGCATACGGAGCTGCACATGCATTGCAGGAATTTCTGACTGTGAAATCTGACGATATGGCAGGAAGGACCAGAATGTATGAGAAAATAGTAAAAGGGCAGAACATGCTTGAGCCTGGCATACCCGAGTCTTTCAAAGTTATGACAAGGGAATTGCAAAGTCTCGGCTTGGATATAAATCTTTTGGAAGAAAATAAGGAGTAGAATTTGGAAACCTTATATGATTTCTTCGCTAAACCGATTGATCCGAAACAATACAATGGTGTTCGGATTTCTTTGGCTTCACCTGAACAAATCAGACAATGGTCTTTTGGTGAAATAAAAAAACCGGAGACGATAAATTATCGAACTTTTAAACCGGAGCGTGATGGGTTGTTTTGCGCTAAAATTTTTGGTCCTACCAAGGACTACGAATGCAACTGTGGTAAATACAAGCGCATGAAACACAGAGGTGTAGTATGTGAAAAATGTGGTGTTGAGGTTATACAGTCCAAGGTTAGAAGAGAGCGAATGGGGCATATTGAACTTGCTGCGCCTGTTGCCCATATATGGTTTTTAAAGAGCCTTCCCAGCAAGATAGGAAACCTTTTGGATATGACATTGAAGGGTTTGGAGAAGGTATTGTATTTCGACAGCTATATAGTGTTAGATCCGAAAGATACTCCTTTTACGCGTTGCCAGTTGCTTTCCGAAGAGAAATACCGTGATGCGCTTGAAACATACGGGACAAAGTTTGAAGCGGGTATTGGAGCGGAAGCGGTAAAAGCTCTGCTGGAAAATATTGATCTTGATTCTTTGTATACAGAGCTAAGAACTGATATTAAAGCCACAACCTCTTTGGCAAAAAGGCAGAAACTGTCAAAAAGGCTTAAAATTGTTGATGCTTTCAGGAATTCAGGAGTAAATCCTTCCTGGATGATATTGGGCGTTATTCCTGTACTTCCTCCTGATTTGCGTCCACTTGTTCCCTTAGAAGGCGGCAGATTCGCCACCTCCGATCTTAACGATCTTTACAGGAGAGTTATAAACCGCAACAACCGGTTAAAACGATTAATAGATTTAAAGGCTCCTGACATTATAGTCCGCAATGAAAAGAGAATGCTTCAGGAGGCAGTGGATGCTCTGTATGATAACGGCAGACATGGCAGAGTGATTACAGGATCCAACAAACGGCCTTTAAAATCATTAAGCGATACACTAAAAGGAAAACAGGGGCGATTTCGCCAGAATCTGCTTGGTAAACGCGTTGATTATTCCGGACGAACAGTTATTGCTGTGGGACCTAACCTAAGACTTCACCAGTGCGGTCTTCCAAAAAAGATGGCTCTGGAACTTTTTAAACCTTTTGTTTATTACAGGCTGGAGAAAAAAGGTCTTGTTTCCACCGTAAAGAGTGCCAAGAAAATGGTTGAGCGTGAAACTCCGGAAGTTTGGGATACCCTTGATGAAGTCGTAAAAGAGTATCCTGTAATGCTAAACCGCGCACCGACACTTCACAGACTTGGAATTCAGGCGTTCGAGCCGATTCTTATTGAAGGAAAGGCCATTCAGCTTCATCCGCTTGTATGTACAGCGTTCAACGCTGACTTTGACGGCGACCAGATGGCTGTTCATATCCCTCTTTCTGTTGAGTCACAAATAGAGGCGCGTATTTTAATGTTATCTAGCAATAATATTCTATCGCCTGCTAACGGAAGTCCTATTATCGTACCGAGTCAGGATATCGTGCTTGGTATCTATTATATGACAAGAGGGGTTTTAGGTGCTAAGGGTGATGGTAAAATATTCTCAGATCCTGATGAAGTTCGTTCTGCATATGATTCAGGTATGATTGACCTTCATGCCAAGATAGTGGTTCGGATAGATGGGAAAAAAGTTAATTCTACGACAGGCCGTGTCTTATTATGGGAAATTATTCCCAAGGAGAATATTGTAAGAATGAGCCATATAATGGTTTCTTCTGAAGAAGTTGCAAAGTCTATTCATGAAAGCATCAGAAACGGCGAATCTTTTTCGCAGATGGCAAATCAGTATTCTGAAAGCTCCAGCAAAAAGTTAGATGGGAATATCGGCCTTTTGAGAAAAGAAGAGTTTACGAGAATATTTGATATTGATGATGCTGATCAGGCTTTTTCTATAGCAGAAGGGGAAATAAGTGAAATAATTTTATCACAAGATAAATACCATATATTTCAGATAAATGAGAAGAGAGCTGAAATTGCTTTTGAAGCTGTGAACAAGGTCCAGGATAAGAAATCTTTAAGAGATCTTGTCGATTATGCTTATAGAAATCTTGGCCCTAAAGCCACAGTTGTTCTTGCCGACAGGCTCAAGGATATAGGCTTTAAGTACTCAACGGAAGGAGGCCTTTCGATTTCAATTGGCGACATGATAATTCCGGCTGCAAAAGAAGATATAATAAAAAAAGCCGATGTTAAAGTTTTGGAAATCGGGCGGCAGTATACAGAAGGTCTCATCACTCAAGGTGAAAAATATAACAAAGTCGTTGATATTTGGGCCAAGGCGACAGATGATGTAGCCAATGAAATGATGAGCGCAATGAAGGTTGAAACTTTGAAAGACAGCGATGGGAATAAATTGCTGGATAAAGATGGAAAAACTGTTTACGTTGAAAGCTTTAATCCAATATATATGATGGCTGATTCAGGTGCGAGAGGCAGTAAAGATCAGATGCGCCAGCTCGCAGGTATGCGTGGTCTAATGGCGAAACCTTCCGGTGAGATTATCGAAACACCGATCAGCGCAAATTTCAGGGAGGGGCTTTCCGTATTACAATATTTTATTTCAACACATGGTGCAAGAAAAGGTCTTGCCGATACAGCTCTTAAAACCGCAAACTCAGGATACTTAACAAGAAGACTGGCCGATGTTGCCCAGGATTGTGTGGTTATGGAGGATGACTGCGGCACATTGATGGGCGTAGATGTTGAGCCTCTGGTTGAAGGTGGAGAGGTTATCCAGCGTCTTGGAGAAAGAGTCCTTGGCCGGGTTGCGGTGGATGATATAGTTGACCCTTTCACTGATGAAGTGATTGTAAAGAAAGGTGATGAGATCAACGAAAGATCTGCAAAAAAGGTAGAAGATGCGGGAATAACAACTGTTAAAATAAGGTCTGTCCTTACATGCAAAGAAAGATATGGGGTGTGTGCAAAATGCTATGGAAGGGATCTTTCAAGCGGTACCAAGATTGAATTGGGGCAGGCTGTTGGAATTCTTGCCGCCCAGTCTATAGGTGAGCCCGGTACCCAGCTAACTATGCGAACATTCCATATTGGTGGCACAGCAAGCCGGAGGGTTGAACAGGCTGATATGAGAGCAAGAGTTGAGGGGACAATTAAATTCATTGACCTTCATGTTGTTAGAAACGCTGATAATCAATATATCGTAATGAACCGCCGCGGCGGTAAATTTACTATTGTAAGTGATACAGGCCGTGAGCTTGAAAGCTGTCCAGTAATTTATGGTGCACATATCATGGTTGTAGATGGACAGAAGGTTAAAGGGCCTAATGCTGAAACAGGGAAGCCGGGTGACCTTCTTGTTACTTGGGATCCGTTTACAACTCCTATTATTACTGAAGTTGACGGTACCGTTAAATTTGGAGATATTGTACCAGGCAAGACAATGAAGGAGAAAGTTGATCCTGTTACAGGTAAATCAAGTAGAACAATAATTGAAGCAAAGGGTACTGAGGTTAGACCGAGAATTTCAGTAAAAGATAAAGAAGGCAAAACGGCGAAGCTTTCCGAGTCGTCAGGGATGGCTCGTTATATTCTTCCAATAGGGGCAGTTCTAATGGTTGAAGAAAATGACGATGTCAAAGCCGGTGATGTTATCGCAAAACTTCCCAGAGCAACCACGAAAACCAAGGATATTACAGGCGGTCTTCCAAGAGTCGCGGAGCTTTTTGAGGTAAGAAAACCTAAAGAAATAGCTATCTTAAGTGAAATAGATGGTTATGTTTCCATTGCAAAGAGCACAAAAAAAGGAAAGCAAAAAGTAACTGTAACACCGGTTGATTTTGGGGAAAAGAAAGAATATTTGATCTCGCGTGGTAAACATATAAATGTTTATGAAGGCGATTATATTAGAGCCGGGGAACCGATTATCGGTGGTTCCGCCATACCGCAGGATATTCTGAATATAAAGGGTGAAGTGGCGCTTGCACGTTATCTTGTTGATGAAGTTCAGGAAGTTTACCGGTTACAGGGAGTTCGAATAAACGACAAGCATATCGAAGTAATTGTAAGGCAGATGACGAGACGCGTAAAAGTTGTTGATGTCGGGGATACTGACTTTATCCTTGAAGAACAGGTTGATCGTGGAAGATATGAAGAAATAAATATGGCCATTAAGGCAAAAGGCGGAAAGCCGGCTATCGCTGAACCACTTATACTGGGAATAACAAAAGCATCCTTAAGTACAGATAGCTTTATTTCTGCGGCATCATTCCAGGAGACTACTAAGGTTTTAACCGATGCCAGCATTTCCGGGGCTATCGATTATCTCCATGGACTTAAGGAAAATGTTATAATGGGCAGGGTCATACCCGCAGGTTCCGGTCTTGCATTGAACCAGAATATAGAAATATCCCATTAATAATATAAATGTGTTGTTTAGATACTAAAAACGTTATCGATATGTTTAGCTACGTTAAGAACATTAATTGTCTGTTGATTTAAGGGGATGTGTGTTTTCTGACACATTGTTGTTTTTTAGCTATAATATTGCTTGACATAAATCTGAGATATGAGTATAAAATATCGTTTTTAAGCTTAGATTTAGTCAAATATAAATTTTTCAACAAATCTATAGAGAGATCTGTTGAAAAATATACACTTTTTCTTAGGTTAAAAGAAGGCAAATAATTGCAACTACTCAAATAAATAGAGTATATTGAGGATGGTTTTAAAGATTGCCGCTTATGCCTTGACCGTGTTTCACTTTGTACGATTGAATAATATTTAAAGAGGGGAATATGCCTACAATCAATCAGTTAGTTAGAAAGGGGAGGAGCAAGATCGCCAAGAAGGTTACTACGCCAGCTCTTAAAGGCGCTCCTCAAAAAAGAGGTGTGTGTACACGTGTATATACATCAACTCCAAAAAAGCCCAACTCTGCTTTGCGTAAAGTTGCAAGAGTAAGGCTTACTTCAGGTGCGGAAGTTACAGCATATATTCCGGGAGTAGGGCATAACCTTCAGGAGCATTCGGTTGTTCTGGTTCGTGGTGGACGTGTTAAAGATCTTCCTGGGGTAAGATATCATATTGTAAGAGGAACTTTAGATACACTAGGTGTTGAGGGCAGAAAGAAAAGCAGATCCAAGTACGGGGCAAAAAGGCCAAAGTGATCTTATGATTTGCTAACAAATCATATAGGCCGCCAGATGCGTGACCTTATATTTAAAAATTGTCAATATAGATAAATATAATTATTAATAAACAGAATAGATGGTGTGATATATGCCGAGAAGAAGAGATGTGCCTGAGCGGGTTGTTATCCCTGATTCTAAATACGACAACAAGGTTGTTTCCAAATTTATAAAAGCGATAATGAAAGATGGGAAAAAGAGTATTGCTGAGTCGATACTCTATGAAGCATTTGATATTATTGGTAAAAATGTAAATGAGCCATCAATAAAGATTTTTGAACAGGCTTTGGATAATGTTAAGCCAATAATTGAAGTTAAATCCCGGCGGGTCGGTGGCTCGACATATCAGGTTCCCACCGAAATAAGACCAGCCCGTAGAACGGCTCTTGGGATAAGGTGGATAATAAGTTATGCTCATCAACGCAATGAAAAGAGTATGGCAGGCAAACTAGCCGGGGAAATTTTGGATGCAGCAAACAAGAGAGGCGCTTCAATAAAGAAAAAGGAAGATACTCACAAAATGGCTGAGGCAAACAAGGCTTTTGCTCATTTCAGGTGGTAGCGCTGTTATTATAATTTATGCTCCTTTATTGGGAGGGTATTAAATATGGCTAAGAAGAAGTTTGAGAGGAAGAAGCCGCATGTTAATGTTGGGACTATAGGACATATAGATCATGGCAAGACAACACTTACAGCGGCGATAACAAAGCATTGCGGGTTGAGGGGTTTAGCGGAGTATGTTCCGTTTGATCAGATAGATAAGGCTCCGGAAGAGAAGGAAAGGGGCATAACGATAGCCACGGCACATGTTGAGTATGAGACACTGAAGCGTCATTATGCGCACGTGGACTGCCCGGGCCATGCCGATTATATCAAGAACATGATAACCGGAGCAGCTCAGATGGACGGAGCGATACTTGTGGTTGGAGCAGATGATGGTCCCATGCCCCAGACACGTGAGCACATATTGCTTGCCCGTCAGGTAGGAGTTCCGACTATAGTTGTGTTTTTGAACAAGTGTGACATGGTTGATGATGAGGAGCTTATAGAGCTTGTTGAGCTTGAGTTAAGGGAGCTTTTGGACAAGTATGAGTTTCCCGGAGACGACACTCCGATAATTCGCGGAAGCGCATTGAAGGCACTTCAGAGTGATGATTCTCACAGCGAGGAAGCGAAATGCATATTTGAGTTAATGGATGCGATAGATTCATTTATACCGGAGCCCATACGTGATGTAGACAAGCCGTTTTTGATGCCGGTTGAGGATGTATTCAGCATATCCGGTCGTGGCACGGTAGTAACGGGTAGAGTTGATCGAGGGATAGTACATGTAGGAGATACTGTAGAGATAGTGGGTATACGGCCTACGATCAAAACGGTATGTACCGGAGTTGAGATGTTCCGCAAGCTTTTGGACGAGGGTCGGGCCGGAGACAACATAGGTGTGTTGTTGAGAGGTACAAAGCGTGAAGATGTTGAGCGCGGGCAGGTGGTTGCGGTGCCCGGTTCGATAACGCCGCATACTAAGTTCAATGCTGAGGTATATATTTTGAGCAAGGAAGAAGGTGGGAGGCACACGCCGTTTTTCAACGGTTACAGACCGCAGTTTTATTTTAGAACGACGGATGTAACAGGAATTTTAACATTGCCAGAAGGTATAGAGATGATAATGCCCGGAGACAATGTAGCTATATCGGCGGAGTTGATAACACCAATAGCAATGGAGACCGAGCTTCGGTTTGCGATAAGGGAAGGTGGCCGGACGGTCGGTGCCGGAGTTGTAAGCAATATTATAGGATAA
>JAHIFE010000036.1 GCA_018901125.1 Pseudomonadota bacterium
GTGATGTTGATAATCGGGATAGTTACACGAAAGCGCATCATGATGGGCTCTTTCTTGAAAGACCATTCCCCGTCGGCCAGAACGCTTACGTCAAAGCTGGTACCACCGACATCTGTTGTGATTATGTTTTTCTCCCCAAGGACGTTACCTAAGAATTTGCTTCCAACAACACCACCTACAGGACCGGATTCAATGGTGGAAACAGGTCTTGCAGTCTCCCAGCTTGTTACACCGCCGTAGGCATGCATAATGGAAATATCCTGCTTCAACCCGGAATTCTTCAGCTCTTTGTTTAAAGAATCAATATATTCACGCGTCAGCTTTCCTATACAGGCATCGATAATTACAGTCATCGTTCGGGCATATTCTCTGAGTTTCGGAGAGATCTCATGAGACACAGCTAAATATATATCCGGGTAATTCTCTTCTACCAGCTTTTTTAACGCAATTTCATGTTCCGCATTTGTAAAAGACCATAACAGACATATGGCTATAGCCTCACATCCCTCTGCCGCCAGCTCGTCTATTGCCTGTTTTGCCTGCTTCAGGTCCAAGGGAATTACTGCTTTGCCGAAGCAGTCTATACGCTCAACTATGCCTTTAATCAATGGACGCGGCACAAGCGGCTCAGGTTTGCGGCAGACAGCCTGATGCTTTACTTCATCCTCACTCAAACCGTCTGTTTTAGCTCCGGCTCTCATTATGATGGAAATATCCTCATGCCCGGCAGTAGTTAAAAGGCCAACCTTGCCAAATGTACGGTTGATAACCGCATTGGTTCCAAGAGTCGTGCCGTGTCCCACATAAACCGTATTAGGCAAAATATCTTCAAGTTTTTTCCCCATCTCGGATGCTCCATCCCGCAGGGAACTGATAACTCCAGCCTTAAGATCCCCATAATTCGTGAGAGCTTTGCCGATAGTAATTTTACCGTTTTTATCTATGATTACCGTATCAGTAAAGGTTCCCCCAGTATCTATGCCTATTATGTACTTCTCCTTATTTTCTGCCATATCATTCTCCCCTTTTAATTTGATCTTCGTGCTTTACGTTCCGATAATATCTCAATAAAGTCCTTTAATCTTAATTGCATTTCTTCTACCGTAACAAAAGTTGGGTCCATTATATCGCAATCCACCACCAAAGTCGGAATACCTGCTTGTTCGCTTAAGGCATCCTTTAAAGATCTTATAATTCCAGCCTGACGGCAGGCATTCTGAGCCCAGAACACTGCACCGTCAACCTTATACTCTTTAACCGCTTTGATGGAATCATTTATAAAGTCTTTGGATGAACCCATTATACATCTGGTCATCGGCGCCATGAAATATCTCATTGCCAATGCTTCCAATGGGTTTGAAGGATCAATTTCCTCTTCTCCCCAATGAAAAACAATGCTTTCACTGACAAAAAGCGCTCCATAATCTTTTGCCATCCAATCCTGAAGCCTGAATGAAAACTGCGGAGGCATAAAAAGATCAAGCAGCCTTAGCTTTTCATTGGGTATCGCACCGATTCCCTTTTCAACCCTGGCCTTCACCTCATCTCTAACAATAGTAAACCATCTCACACCTTCAGGAGTCCCTGCATTAATCCAGTACATCCAGTAAGACTGCCAGGCTCTTCGACTCTCCATTGGTGATGGAACCGCTTTTCTAAGCTCGGCAATTTCGCGGTAAAGACGCGTCATTTCAGCTGTTCTGGCCATATTTTCTTTTAGGCGATCCCAGTCCATCTTCCGACCGGTTTCTTTTTCAACAAATTCAATAAGCCGACCGAATTCTTCCGCTAAGTATTTAACCCCTCTCTTCGAATACTCCCAGGGAACATCAAGGTAAAAATCCGGACAATCATACATATCCGCCGAAACCCCGCCGCTTGATGAAAAAGCATCGCATCCGGCTCCCATATGAACAATCAGTTTGGGTTTTGGAAACCAGTCTTTAACAAAATGTCCCAACTGTATTCTGTGGGCGGAACAGGTTTCAAGAGGCACGCCATATCCACGACTTGTGTCCATCGCATCTTTATAATTACGCGTACATACCGTCATGGCACCACTTGAGGAAACTATAAGCACGGGAACCATATCCATGGCGTGAAATATTTCAGGAGGTACAAAAGTGCTGTGGGCGGCTATTTCTTTGCCTTCCACCATAGCCTGCGTAACTTTTTGAAAATAGGAAGTATAAAGCTCATAATAAGCTTTCTCCCCGCTCGATTTGACTTTGGGCAACACATGATTAGTCAAACCTTCTAAATTTTTAACCGCCTCCAACCACAAAGAATGATCCATAGCTTTAACCCTTTCTTTTTCTTTCTTCAATCATCTCAATAAAAGCCTGCACCCGGGTCTTGATCTGGCCGGTGGCGGCCATACCATATTCCAGATCCAATCTCAGTGAAGGAATTCCTCGGGCTTCAAATCTTTTACTGAGACGAATCTCATCATAAATATGCGGGGCGCAATAACGTACTACTCCGGTGATCATTCCATCGATACGAAAATCCTCAGCCATTTGCAGTATTTTATCAAACCGGATCTCGGACGGAACCATACGCGGAGCAGGAAATTTATTTAAGTAATGACGGGTAATGGCTAATAAGGGATCGGTATTCTCATCTTCACTTATAAGATCTGAAAAACCCATAGCTCCGTTAAGAAGAGAATCCGCCACAACTATACTACCAAGATCCTCAATACCTTTCACATATTCCGGATTATGCAAAGCTGTTCCATTGATCATCAAACGGTGGCCGCTATCTAGCTTACGATCAGCCGTTTTTGCCTCATCAATAACTTTTTCCAATAAAATATTGAAATCTTTTCTGGGCATCATGGCCGATGCATCATAAATCTCCATAACCTCCGCTCCGGAAATAGGAGGATTATCCTTTTTTCTTAGATCATATAATTGAATAAAAAGCTTTCTGGTCTGGTTATAGGTTTTTATCGCATCCCACAAAGCCTCTTTTGTTACCTTTTTCTGAAAAGTACTCTCAAGGGATGTAACAAATTCTTTCATATTTTCATAATAGTACGCTTCAGCCTCAGGAGTGTTCTTGTGAGGGGTATGCAAAAAAAACAACGCCGGAATCGGTATATACCTATCCCAGACATCAAACATCCGTCTTGATCCATCACAATATGGAGTAGACATCACTCCATCCAGATAATTGTAATCACCCTTAAGAGCTATCTCTAAGATACTTCTCATGTGAGAACAGGTATAAATATGAAGGTATGAATTTGCATCATCGAGTGGGATTTCGCTGCAATGGCCTCTTAACCAAACCGGCAACGCTCCTGCAGCAGACAATATCTCTTCAGGAATATCACCTCCGAAAAAGCCGATTACTTTACCCCCGCTTTGCTTCCACTCCTTAATCGGTGAAGCAAAAGGAAATTCCTTGTTGATCTCCATAAAAGGAGTCAGGGTTTTTAAGATTTGAGACATAAACAGTTCCTTTCTCTGAGACTTACTGATACTTTGGGGAAAAACAGAGCTAAATATTAATCATTACCCCCAATATGTGTCAAGATAAACGATTTTATATCATCAATAATGAGCATCACTTGCCGGCTTTTATTACACCCTCTTTATACCGCCCGGCAATAAATCAGGCGGTCCGCCTCCGCTTAGCCCTGTCAAGGGCAAAAAGAGCCGCCCCGACAGCTCCGATCAATTGCGGGTCAGGGGCAATCATGGGTTCAAGCCCTATTTTTTCCTTAATCTTGGCAACCACACCGGAATTTTTTGCCACTCCCCCGGTAAGGCTGAAATCTTTCTCTACAGTTAACTGAACCAGCAAGCTGGCTGCTACTTTGGCAATCGAATCATGCAGACCGGCAATTATATCACTTTTGGGCACTCCCTCTCGAAGCATGTTTATGGCCTCGGTCTTGGCAAATATAACACAAACGGTACTGAATGAAATATTCTGCCTGGAAGACAGCGCCAGCTCTCCTAACTTTTCTATAGGAACCTCTAAAATGTCGGCAATCACCTCAAGGAACCGCCCTGTTCCACCGGCACACTTGCTGTTTAATACAAAGTTGGTCAAACGCCCGTTGCTGTCGCATTTAATGGCCTTTGAATCCTGCCCTCCAATATCTAAAATTGTTCTTACCGTAGGGAAGTACCAGTGTACCCCCCGAGCATGGCATGATATCTCGGATACATGTTTCTCGCCTCCGGTAAATTGGAACCGGCCATAACCGGTCGGCATAATGCTTTCCAGATCTGATAATTTCAACCCGGCCAATTTCAGAGATTCGTTTAATACAGCTATTCCCACATCAGGCCCTTTTAAAATGGTTTCGCCTATGTGAGAGGAAATAATTTTATCTCCTTCCATAATGACGGCTTTTGCAGTCCTTGAACCTATATCAATTCCCGCTACCGGCATGAGGGCTTTCCTTGCTGTTAAGGATGTAGTTTCTTCCTATTACGGCAGCACCCAGTGCAACAACAAACTGTGGTGCTTCCGTAAGATAAACCTCTGCGTTAATAAGTTTTTTAAAACTTCTTACAAAAGCCGGATTCAAAGATACTCCGCCACACAAAAGAACAGGGGGAATTACCCCGACTTTACCTGTTAATCCGACAACACGGGAAGCAAGTGATTCATGCAATCCGGCCAGAATCTCAGATCTGGGAGGCGGTGGATCTTCAAAAGCATAAGAAAGAATTTCCTGTTCGGCAAAAATTGTACAGGTGCTGGCAATATCTATTGTTTTTTCCGTTTTCATGGCTTCAGCCGCCATTTCATCCAAAGATAAACCCATAGCTTTAGCTATCGCCTCTAAAAACACTCCCCCGCCTGCAGCACATTTGTCATTAACAGTGAAATCCTTTATCTGGCTCTCCTTATCCAGAGTAACAATCGTTGTATTTTCAGCCCCGACATCAATAATTGTTTTTACATCCGGGAAAAGCTCAAGCGCGCCCTTAAACAGACACATATACAAGCCTTTTTTCATATCGGCAAATGGCGCATCTCCACCGCTCCGGCTTGTGCCGACAATAAGATCAATAGAATCTCTTGACAATGAATTAGCCTGCAGAGCTTTTTCTATAATTTTTGCTGCAACCGTTTCTGATCTTTCAGAGATACTAAGCGATTCACGATATACTACCCCAGTATCGTTCAGAAGAACCAGTTTTGTAGCAATACTTCCTATATCAATCCCTATAATTTTCAATGTATCCGGTTTACGCCGGGCCTCCCTGAGGAGGTCCCATAATTAGTGTTTGTCTGCTCGCACAAAGTCCTACATGTCTTTTGATATCATCAATTTCACTGCTGTATAAATCGTACGCAGACACTTTTCCCTTAATAGCTCTTGCAATAGCACTACCAGCCCTGTATCCTGAGTCAATGGCAACACTGATGCCTTCACCATTGAGATAGAAAAGGCCCGCAGCTTCTCCGGCAAGTAAAACTCTGCCTCCTCCGAAACAAAAATCGCCTCTTAAGAACATATCGTTCATGGCTGTGCCTTCACTTCTAACTTTATCGGAAAGCTTCATTTTGAATCTATCGGATAGTAAATCTTCAAAATCCTTCATCAGCCCTTTAAGACCGCCCTTCATTCTAAATGCTCCAACAACAAGAGTAAGAAGATCGTCTTTCTTGTGTATGCTCGCCAAACAATCACCGATAACACCAAGAAAAATATTCCAGGAGCCTTCTTTAAATTCGCCGGAATCTAAACATTTGTAATATACCTGATATACGACAAGATCATTTAATCTTTCTTTAAAAGATGGATCGAAAGCATTGCGAACCAGAGAATCTCCTCCGTCAGCACCGACAAGATAGGAACATTCTAACTGAGTCTTTGTGCCGCCCTGCTTCACATCTATTTTAAGCTTATCATCATCAATGGAAAAACCAGCGAAGCTGCTTCTTTCTTTTACAATCGCCCCGGATTGTGTAAGAAGCCAATGATCAAACTTGTTGCGCCATATATTTAAGAAATCAGAACTAAATGCTTTGCCGTCCTTGGGTATTTCCCATTCATAAACAAAATATCCGTCTTTTTCAGTCCAGCCTATAATGTTTTTGCTATTTATAATTTTTGGTTTGCAATAAACACTTTCCGGGGGAAGACCACCAAAATATTTTTTCAGCAGTTCCTGAGTCTGCCCCATGAGAACACCGGAACAGCATTTATGTCTGGGAAGCGGTTGTCTTTCCAAAACCAGAGCATTTATCCCCTGATCGGATAAAGCTTTTGCACAAGCAGAACCCGCAGGGCCGCCGCCGGCAATTACTACCGGATAATATTTTTCCATAGCATATAACTCCTAAACAGGCACATCCGGCTCAATTACTATCCTGTCTACATGGTTCTTTGCCAGTATATCTTCAGAGGGAATGTTTTCATTTTTAAAAAACATAGTATTTCCCCTGCTTATCAGTGGGACAGGCATTATTGAATGAACATGCTGGAATGTATATTTCTGGCACTCTTCTTTACAGGGGAAAATGCCGATCTCATCTTCTTTCCCGCTGACATCACAGGAAATTGCAAGACAAAGACGGGTTGTAGTAATAAAAGCATACGGAACATATAATGATGTATTAATAGCACTATCGCCAAGGTCTAAATCTATTCCCTGCAACAGATTATCCAGCTCTACTCTTTTTATACCATTATCAGCCAGAAACTTGCGGTAAAGTGGGCTGTCAAGAGAACATGTGCGAAAATAATCGGCGGTGCTTTGTGGCATTATGCCCATAAGATCCTTCAGCCTGGGGCCTCTTTTCATTTTGTTTAACAGCCTGCCCATTACCGGCTCAAGATTTTTATACTTTTCACCAAGTAGGTTGAATACGCCCCAGTCATTAAAAACAACCTCACTACCCGGATTATTGTTCTCTATTATTTGCAGAAGGGCGTCCAGTTTTTTCAGCCCATCATTTGTCACGTAAGGAGTAATAAAAGTAAAATCGAGATTTTTTTCAGAAACAAACTCAAGAACCTGTTGTAGATTTTTAACTGATGGCAAGAGACGCTGACAAAACTCACAACCGAAATAAATCCTCGAAAAGTTTTCGTCATAGCATTCCAGGTTTTTTACTTTTGTTACGTATAATGCCCGTTTAATCGCCTTGCCTTCATCCACTGTACAAAATCCTTTTATATAGATCTGACTTCAGGGTAGTAACACATGGCAGTCCTGCAGGGAAGTCTATATACATATTTATAAAACGCCTGAGTCTGTTTTATGTAATCATTCCTTGAAATAGTTTTATCTTGTAAAAGAGTAAGCAACATTCTTATAAACTTTACATCATTGATCTTACGTTTTATCTCGTTACCCCGCCCCACTATCTTGACACAATCAATACCCATTTCCTCAAAATCATAAAGGGCGCATGCTCCGCACGGAACGTCATCCATATGAAGTCTGGTCCATAATTTCTGCCTCTTCAAGGCAACAAGAGCTTTATCATCTGCTATTACTTCTGATTTTGAATCTTTTTGAGCCGAAGTTTCCGAATATAAACTGACGGTATATGGCAGCATGCAGGCATTTTTGAATGAAGTTTCCGCTGTTTGAATATGATCAAAGGTACAAAGACCATCCACATTGGGGCAACGGGAATTAAATATGAAAACACATTTTTCTATATCAGTTACATTTTGGCATATTTCCCTTACTTCGCCAATTGTCAGATGTCTGTCAAAAATTACTTTTTGCACCCCTAATTTTTGTAAGAATTTAACTGTCTCGGAGTTAAATACGGAAATTCCGGTACTCACATTAATCGAGGTCTCTATATTAGCATCTTTTAAAGCAAAGATAAGATTCAGGTCTGCTATGATAAAAGAATCGACACCCGAATCAATGGCCTTTTTTATATATTCCAAAAGCAGGGGATATTGATCCTGAGTATAATAATGTTCATTTAATGTAAGACTGACCAAGGCGTTATATGAGTGAGCGATATTGGCAACTTCTTTTAAAGCAATGAAGGATTTAAGATTACAGATGTTTGCAGGCCGCCTGTTAATTGCGGCAATAGTATATCTGTCTAACCACTCATCCGATACAACACCGCAGTAGAGTTCATTCGCTCCGGCTTTTATAACATCTTCTACATCATCTATCTTATCTATCGGCGCAAGAATATTCATCTAACCTTGCCCCCCCTGCTTCAGATAAGACAAAAATGACTCCAATAACACCTCTGACTGCTGGCAGGGATTCTTATTCTCTATCGAAATTTCCTTTATCCCCTGCTCAAAAACGGGTGATTCGCCGGTAAACTTATTAAGGTAACGCAATATTTTATCTTTCATAAGCTTACAGATCTCAATCCGTATTCTTTTTTCCCTTCTAATCCTGAGCTGACCGCTGTTTACCAAATGATCTTTATGAAGCTCTATTTTTTCCCAAAGTTCTTCTATACCTTCTTCTTTGAGGGCTATGGTCTTTACCAGGGTTGGTGTCCATGTGTCATGTTTTACCGCCCAATGCAAAGCAGTTTGAAGAGAAGAAGCTATAGCATCAGCCCCATTCTGATCAGCTTTATTAAGTACTACAATATCCCCGATTTCCATAGTTCCGGCCTTTAATGTCTGGATTTCATCTCCCATCCCCGGACTTAGAACCACTACCACAGAATCAGCCAGTTTTGTTACCTCTACTTCAGCCTGCCCGGTTCCTACAGTCTCTACAAATATATACTCTTTCCCAAAGGCATCAAGGACATTGGCCACCCGATAGGTGGCCTCCGAAAGTCCTCCCATCTCGCCTCTGGAACCAAGGCTTCGTATAAAGACATTCTTTTTCACGCCAACATCTTCCATCATCCTTATACGATCACCGAGAAGCGCTCCCCCTGTAAATGGGGAAGAGGGGTCAACAGCAATAATGGCTACTTTTTTCCCTTTTTGATCTAATAACTTTGCCAGCTTTCCCACCAAAGTACTTTTCCCTGCTCCGGGCGCTCCTGTAAAACCTATAACATAGGCATTACCACTATGAGGATAAATCTGCCTCATGATTTCCGGAACTTTGGAATCGTTTTGTTCAACCAAGGTAATGAGTCTTGCAGCAGCTCTTACAGACCCCCCCAGCAACTCTTTTACCAAATCGGCGCTACTTTTTTGCTCGGACTTCAACAATAAATCTCCTCAAAAAATCAACCGTTGGAAAAAGAAGGTTAACAGTTGACACATTCTACTACATCAAGCAATGTTCCCATACCGGGCATGAAAACATCATCCACTCCCATTTGAAGAAGCTCTTTCTTCTCCTGATCGCTGATGGTGCCTCCGATAATTACCTTTATATCATCCTTCAATCCCTGCTCTTTAAGCAGTTCCATCAAACGGGTGGTATCATACATAAGGCCTGAACTGTAAAAACTCATGGCTATCACATCCACATCTTCTTCCATAGCTGTTTTTACTACTTCATCTATTATGGCATATCGGGTAAAGATAACTTCCATGCCCTTATCCCTCAATAACTGGGTCAGATATCTTACACTCACCTCGTGGGCATCCTGATCGCTCTTGGTTACAAGAACCCTCTTTTTTGTTTTAGTTTCCATGACTACCCCTTTTCATCCTGAGAAATAACCATATCCCAAATTTTCCTGCATTACCTTGGACATCTCCCCGGCTGTAGCCCCAGCTCTTGCAGCCTCTACCAGGGCCGGCATAAGCACTCCGCCGGAACTTGGCCATTCTTTATCAACTTTAATCGCCGCTAATTTCACATTTTCCAGAGCAGCTTTTACTTTTTCATGATCTCGGTTTTCTTTATATTTTTTAACCCGTTCTATGGCTTTCTGCTCGATTTCGATGGGGCGTCTGTAAATCTCTGCCGGCGGAGCAATTTCTTCCACACGGTATTTGTTTACACCAACCTTAACCGACTCTCCTGTCTGAATTTTAGTGAAGCGCTTGGCAGCCTCTGCCTCTATCTGCCCTCTAATCCAGCCTGATTCCCAGCATTTGAGATATCCGCCCAGCTCATCCATCTGGTTCATGATTTTAACGATTTCCTGCTCCATTTGATTGGTCAGCCATTCAACATAATATGAGCCCCCCAAAGGATCTGTAACATGAGGAAGATCGGTCTCTTCCTGTAGAATTTGATATGTCCGGACACAAACTTTTACGGCTTCTTCTGTTGGAATACTTATGGCTTCATCATAGGAAACTACCCACATTCCTTCCAAATCTGCCATCATACCTGCCATAGCCATTATTGTAGTACGAATAATGTTATTATGTATTTCCTGGGCTGTAAGCTCCGTTCCGGCAGTCTGGGCTATAACTATTTTGTGCCTGAGTGCATCCGGGCTGGTACAACCGAATCTTTGAGCAAATGTCTTGGCCCACAATCTTCTGGTAGCCCTCAATTTTGCTACTTCTTCGAAAAAGTTTTGGGTAACATGCGGATGTCCTAAATATTTAGCAACCACTATATTCGGGTCAAGGCCGACTTTTTGACACTCTTCTACAGCAGCAATAGTGTGAGCCAGCGCAAACGCAACTTCCATTGCAGGCGGTGCTCCTGACTCCCCTAAATTATAGCCATCAAAGGCTCCGGGACAAGCAAGGGGCATATTATCTATGTGCCACTTGATCAGCTCTGTAGACATCTTTAAGGCTGTCTTTGGTGGGTATCCGGCTGCATCCCAGAACTGCTGATGATGAAACAGATTGCAGGGCAGATTCCACATATCAGCAAGGTTTTCTTTCCGCCGGTCAAGGATATATGCTGCAAATAAAGCGTTTATCGGAAGAGCGTTATCAATAGCAAGTAACGCTGTAAAAAGTTTTGTAATATCCAGACCATCAAAATATTCGGAAAAGTCATCAAGTGTGCTGAAAGAACATCCGCATTCTCCTACCTTGCCCGCTGCCGCCGGATGGTCGGGATCCAGCCCTCTTTGGGTAGGAAGATCGAGAGTCATTACTGCTGTGACAAGACCACCCTGGGAACGGCTTCCAAGATCCTGCAGAAACTGTCGGCGCTGCCTGGTTTCCTCAGTAGTAGCAAACCCGTAGCCCTGATTCATAAGCATAGGTTCTACCTGATAATGAAAGGGATAATTACCGCGAGTGAAAGGATAATTTCCCGGAATACCTATATCCTGAAAGTCCATGTCCTTTATATCGTCCGGACCATAGGAATGCTTCAAGCTTATACCTGACCAGTTTGTAGCGGGAGGCGGCGGGGGAGGAACTGCTTCGGCAGGCATTGCAGCCATTGCAGCCATCAATTGTTCATCCAAAAGTTGCTTTTTTTTCAACGTATCGTCATTAAACATATATTAACCTCTCTTTTCACAAGGCTTAAAAACATGGACTAATTCATTTAAAAAAGAATTATCTCACGAGTATTTCCGTAACCAACTAAAATAATTTGGTGCTCGAAACCGTTTCCATGCAGAGCAGGAAGAACATACCTGTGCCGTTCCTCCTTACATAACATATACAAGAAAGGAATAAGGGTTCCTGTGAAACAATTAAATCAGCTTCTTTTCACAGGAACCCCTTTCTCATACAGCAACAAAACTTTATTAAGAACTCACGGATTTAACAGCATATATATTAAATTCTATCTATGCATAATCCTCAAGTTCAGATTATTACTCCGGCTCGCAGTATCCCATAGGATCTGATGCGGTATTCGGGTCAAAAACTCTCTTTATCTTCTTCATGTACTTATGGAAATCATGAGCATGCGGGCTTGTCATCGTATGCGCCATTTCACCTGCATTTTCAAAGAAACCCAGCCCGACTCCTTCTGTAATAGCTGCGCCAACACTATCAAAGCCGAGTTTAATAGCAGCTTTTGTTGACTCAAGATCAAAAGGATCATACTGATAAAGCGGCTCGTGATGTGATCCGATAGTAGCCTGTTCATAAAGGTTAGATCCCCAAACATTGTGTACTTCTTGAAGGAACAGACCCTTGTCTATATAAGGCTTCATCAGTGTATCACCAAGGTAGCTTCCGAAACAGGCGTTGTCGATTGTATCATCACCTGTTGCTGCACAGAAGAACGAACCTGTTCCGCGGAAAATACCTTTGATAATTTCTCCGCCCCACAGATGCCACCAGTAATTGGAACCAACGGCATGAGGAACTTTTTCAAGTTCTTCATCTATCCAGCCGCCTGTTTTCTCCAGAATAGCTTTCAAGCATTTTTCCTGGTATTCTATTTCTCCATCACTGTGCCCGCCAAGTATTATACCAAAAGCAAAGGCGTTTTTCTGTAAAATACCTTTCTGCCACAGTTCATAGAATTCCTGATTTGATTCGGTCATCATAGCGCCGTGCCATGCAGCAACGGCTCTGTCGCCCGAATATGTCATTTCAGCTTCGGTAATCATATACTGGGCTTCATGCATATCATCCCATGACTTCCATGAGCAAATATATGAACTCATTCTCTCGGGAATGATAGGATCATAACATGGAGATCTTCCGGTACTCTCGTGTTTTGTAGGACCGGGCCAGGGATAAAGTTTAATTGCAATCCTGGTAAATGTTCCAAGAGCACCGAAGGAACCCATATAGCCTCTCATTATGCCTCTGAGGCTGGGCCCGGGGCCATCCGCGCTGAACCATTCGCCACTCTGCCCCAATGATCCCATCTTTAACAATTCACCGGTAGACAATACCCATTCCACTCCCAGAATGTTACGTGAGCTGTGGCTTGTATTTATCGAACTTGGCCCCATACCGCAGCATGCGGCATGGCTTGCAAGACTTGATGTTGTAGGTCCAGGCCCTATTACATGGGGGCGAAGTCCCTTTTTAATACACTCAACATGAAGCTGCCCGACTGCGACGTAAGGCTCAATAACTGCAATCATGTTCTTTTCATCGATCTCTACGATACGGTTCATTCTTCTCATATCAAGAGTTATTGTGTTGGGGCTTCCTGCCAAAGATCCGGGGAACCAGCCGGTACCAAAAGCGTGAGATTTTATCCCATACTTGTTGCATACTCTCTGTATAGCCTGAACCTCTTCTGTACATCCGGGAAGCAACGCCGCTTCCGGCCAGGCGGGCATAAAGTATTCTTCAGCCGGAGACTGCATATATGGCTGTACCATAAACACATATGCATACCCAGCCATATTAGCCGGCTCTTCTGATATGTTTTCGGGGCCTACGATATCTTCGAGTGCCCTGTAAGCTTCTCTTGTTAAAGCCATCTCAAACCTCCTTATTATTAAATTGCCTGCTCCACAAGCTCTATAATATCATATATCTTGAGTGCATCACCCGTTTCGTTGACAGCGTCTGAGAAATTACGTTCGCACCAGCCACATGCGGTAACCATTGCTTCTGCACCTGTTGTTTTTGCCTCGGTAATTCTCTCTTTGGCAACCCAGAGTGAATAGTCAGGGTCAGAATCAATACATCCTCCGCCGGCGCCGCAGCAGAAACTGTATTCCTCAATTCTTTTCATCTCAGTAAGTTTTACGCCCGGAATGCTTCTTAGAATTTCTCTGGGTGCATCGTAAATACCATATTTCCCTCTGCGGAACACTTTCGGGGGATCATGTAAAACAAGCTGGCCCATTACCTTCTTTTCAACACCATTCCAGGGTATCCAATCTTCACCCAATCTGCCAAGGTGACATGGATCATGGTAGGTAACTCTCAAAGGAACACTCTTGGAGAATTTGAGCTTGCCTTCTTTAATAAGCTGTGCAATATATTCAGTAATATGCAGAACTTCTATATCAAGCTTTCTTCCTATCTTGTGATAGAGCACTTTAAAAGAATGGTAACAATCGGAACAGGAGACTACTATTTTCTTGATTCCTGCCGCCTTGAACATAGCCGCATTATTTTCGGAGAAACTCTCTATCTCGCCCTGATATCCCATTTCATAGGAACGGCCTCCGCAGCAAGCCTCTTCCTTACCAAAGATGCCTACATCAACACCGGCTTTTTTCAGTACGGAAATAGCGGTTCTTGCAACCTTTTGCAGTTCCTTATCAAACGAAATCCTGCAACCGGCAAAGTAAAGAACCTCTCCTTTTTCCTTGGTAAGATCTTTTACCTTAAGGCCTTTAGCCCAATTGCCTCTGTCAGCCTTCTTGGACTGCATCATGTTGTCTTCGGCTTTTAAACCTTCCATCACGTCCATGAGCGCCGGAACGAGCTGGCCGTCTTCAACACATTGAGCCCTTAAGGCAAGCAACATTTCCTGAGGCTCCATATCACGGTTGGTTTTGCATGTTATATCACAGGCGCCGCACATCTGGCAGTGATAAATAATATCCAACCATCCTTCTGTATATCCAATTTTATCAGTTACATATGCAAGCGAACTATGATACCTTCCGGCACCGGAATAAGCATGAAAGTTATGTTTTGAAATTGAGGGGCATACCTGAGCAAACTCAAGACCTGGACCTTTCTGCCAGGGAACCCACTTACAATTGGAACACCTTTCACACCGAACCATATCAGCTTTCCAATCTATTAATGCCATTTTTAACACCTCCTTAAAAGCCTTCTAGAAACACAGTTTACCAGGGTTCATGATTTTATTGGGGTCAAATATTGTTTTTACTTTTTTCAGGAAAGTGGCAGTTTCACCATCTCTTCTGTAAACCATGTCTGACCAGGAACCATATGGTCTGGAAAAGAATGCTCCCATATTCGCAAAAACTAAACTATCATTAACAAGCCCCTTAACCTTAGCCATCTCCGCCTTATTATTGCTATCACAATTCAGGTTGAATTCAACATGACAGCTGGTGCCATTAACGGTCGGTTGTAAATAAACACCAATATCATTCGGAGAAAAGCCCTTGCTTTCAGCCTGGTCGAACATTGCTTTTACAAACTTAGGAGTGCGATCTATAGTAGTCAGGAAGAATATATCACGACAAGCTCCTTTGGCTTTATTTTTCCAATAAGGCTCATCAGAAGGTTTAGCCAATGCGGCAGCAACATCATCGGCCGACAAGCCGCAGGGAAGCGCTTCCAATGGAATAAGACCATTTGCCTGTGCGGCAATTTTAATATCATTTACCTGATAGGCCACTTTATCCTCAGGCGATACTCCCCGGCCCTCTGCACTTATAAAAAGAACGTAGGGCGGTAAAGCATCTTTTAGTGTTGCCACTTCGCTGCTGTCTTTAGCCATTATACAAGCAAGATTATGGCTGTTTAAAATAAGACAATCATCGCCAAGAAGCACCTTCTGCATTTTCTGAACAAGCCCCAAAAGATCTTCTACTTTCTTGGCCGGAACAAGAAATGATTTCTTAAGCTCAGGTTTTACTCTGCATTTTACGGATAACCAGGTTACAATACCCATTGTGCCCTGTGAGCCCTGAACTACTCTCTGAAAGTCTGTCTGAGCAGGACCCATAGGTCTGATCTGGGCTCTCTTGTTTTCCCACTGTTGAGCCAAAGTACCTGGTCCTGCAGCAGAACCTGTCATAAACAGGTGGCCGTCACCGAAAATAACTTCCATGCAGAGCAGCGGATCTTGCGGATCCCAGTGATGTCTCGGCATTGTAATTGGTTCTCTTTCAAGATAACTGCCGACAACAGATTTCGTGCTGCGGGGAACAAGCGGCATATGAGCAGCCAATCCCTCTTTATCCAGCGCAGCAATAAATTCACCGAAAGTTACGCCGGGTTCAATCATTGCAACACGATTTCTTCTGTCAACTCTTATGATCTTATTCATCTTGCTAAGATCTACAACAACGGCACCACCTGTAGCGGGAATTGTGTCACCCCGATAGTGAGGTGCGCCGGAACTCACCGGAACAAGCGGTGTACCTGTTTCATTAGCCCACTTAATCAATGCCTGCACCTCAGTATTCTTAGTGGGTTTAACCACGCAAGAAGGCCGTACTGGGATAACAAAACTCTCATCCCTGGAATAAGCGTCCAGGGTTTTCTGATCATCTAAAACATTCTTTTTACCAATGATCTTTGTTAATTCATCTTTTTGAGCCATAACTCATCTCCTCTTTAATTAATAATGACTTTCAAACAATTACCAACTTAAAGAACTAAAACCTCTCACCCCCCTTTTAAAATTGAAGCTAAATTTTTACCTTTTTCTTCGGGAGAATCGCCTTCAATAAATTGACAATCCCTTCCCATATCCGGTGGTGGCATGAGAGCCGACATATCTATTTGTACCAATTTGTCCGAATCAACTCCGATATCCTCAGCACTCCATACATCTATGGGCTGTTTGTATGCCTGAATTTTCCGTTTTGCAATAGGATATCTCAACTCGCCCACTTCACTGCTCACCGTTAATAAAGCCGGCAAGTTTGACTTAACTAATTCGTAGGCTCCGGGAAGTATCTTTTCTGCAACCACCTTTCCATCTTCAATCTTTACACTGCGAACCAAATTGACAGTAGGTATTCCCAATATTTCTCCCAGTATCAGGCCGGTTTGCCCTAAATCCCAATCGCCTGCCTGCCTGCCGGTTAAAATAAGATCATATTCGCCCATTTTTTCAAGCGCCTTCGAAAGAACATAAGCGATGGAACTACTATCAAGGCTTTTAAACTGGGGGCTATCCACAACTACCAGGTTATCGGCGCCAACCGCCAAAGACCTTCTTAACACCGCTTGTGAAATCTTTGACCCAACGCTTATAACAACAACTTCAGCTCCGTTTTCATCTTTAATACGAAGTGCCGCTTCCAACGCGTTTTCATCATACGGATTTATTACCGGTGCTACACCTTTAGTACTAATCTCTTTCGTATCAGAATTTACTTGTACCGCTGTGTATGGAGCTTCGGGATCCGGAACCTGTTTTGCACAAACTATTATTTTCATGACAATTCCCTCCACTTCTTATTAAATGCGGGAATAATCTCTTTGTAATCCCCAACAATTCCATAGTTAGCTATATTGAATATACTTGCCTTCTTATCCTTATTTATTGCTACAATTTTCTTGGATCTCATCATCCCGACCAAATGCTGTGTTGCTCCTGAAATTCCAATCGCTACATATAAATCAGGAGAGACTTTTTCTCCGGTTAATCCGACCTGTCGGCTTGAAGGTAACCATCCAAGATCCACTGCCGGTCTGCTGCCTCCTATTTCAACTACGCTTCCTGAGGATTTTCTCATCAGTTCAGCCATTTCTTCGAGTTCCTTAAAGCCTTCAGAACCGCCTATTCCACGACCGCCGGATATTATTATTTCTGCTTTATCCAAAGAAACAGCATCTTCCTGAACTATTTTTAAAGATTCAATCTTGACAGCAGATGCATCCATATCCGGAGCTACATTAATAATCTCGCTCTTATTTGAAACTTTTTCGGCAGGAGCCATAATCTTTTTTCTTACTGTGGCAAAATGCGGTTCTTCTTTATATTTGAAGATTGCAACTGCATTTCCGCCATATACCGGTTTTGTGCAAAGCAGGAGATTCTCGGCCTTATCAGCTTCCAAATCGGTACAGTCTGTAGTAAGTCTGGTTTTTAACCTGAAAGCCAGTCTCGGAGCAACTTCCATACCTATATTTGTATGGCTCATAAGCAAAACCTTGGGATTTACCTGTGCACATAATTTTTCCAAAGCTCCGACCCACAAGTCGGCCATAAATTTTTCCACCAAAGGACTTTCTATTTTATAGACCTTATTTGCCCCATATGAGGCGGCTTCATCAGCTATCCCGGAAATATTATTTCCAATAATTACTAATGATAGCTCAGCACCCAAATCGTCAGCGATTTTCTTTCCAGCTCTCATTAATTCAAGCGTGGAAGAGCTGATGCCATCTCCTTCTGTTTCTCCGCATATTAATACCGGACGGTTTGACATAAATACAGACCTCCTTTTTTCCCTCAACCGGTTTTATCCGACAACAAGGGGACGTTATCAAAAAAATATGTTTGTTTCACCAAACATATCCGACAAAGTTATTTCAGCCGACACATCCATTGTTATCATATTCAATTATTAATTAATGGAGTAAGCTATAAAAACTAATTAGCATACCGGCTTTGTGATCAAACTTCATATTAACTGAAAACAAACGAAATTATAATGCCGGTTGTTGATACTATACTCGATACTATATGTATCCAACTAGTCAATAATTTAACCCCTTTTATATCAGGTCAAGTTGGATATTTTTCAAAGACCTCAGGTAATCAGCCTTAATTACGATATTTAAAGAATCCAAATATAAGAACCATATTATAACCATAAGCAATATGCTCAAATCATGCCAACATTTCAATACTAATGATATCAACATGATAAATATATTTATATCTGAAAACATCCATAAAAAAGCACTTTTTTACGATATATCAGAAATAGTTGTCTAGCATATGGTATAATATGCTAAATATCATAAATATGCCTGATCGACTATTAGTCACAGTGAACAGAAACAACAGCAGGAGATTTGGAAAATGTAATCAGAAGGTTTATGAAAAGATCAAATAAATCGATAACACCTTTCAATATTAACGTCAAATGCTTTTAAATAAAATCAGCGGGGCCACTTTCAAAACGTTTCAGTTTGGTCAAGCTCAAGGCGGGTGAAAATTTTAACCGCAGGAATACATGGAGTATTTCGAGGATTAAAATTTTCACCCAACGCAGAGATCGGCCAAAATGGGACGTTTTGAAACTGGCTCAGCGGTTTTGATTTTATGCGTGAAAAGCAGCCTTACGCCATAAGCTACGTTATATATCTATCTAAATATATAACGTATATTTAGATAACACCCATTATTATATTTATGCTCCGGCATTTGCTGATGCGCAAAAGCCATTAGCCGTGAATCACTGTAATATTTGTTCTTTGCTTGACACTCAATATTTATTTGCTATATTTGCGCAACTGAAGAAAGCATTCATTTGAAATATTATTTATAAAACCATGATATAATAGTATTATTACGATTTTAAAAACTGAAGCAGGTGCAGGAAATATATAAGAGACAGAAAAATTATGCCCTATAAAAATTTAAGACAATTTATTGAAAAGCTGGAAGCTTCGGGTGAGTTGCACAGAATAAAGGCTGAGGTAGACCCTGTTCTGGAAATTACTGAAATTACCGACCGGATTTCAAAATCAAACGGCCCGGCGCTTCTATTTGAAAAAGTCAAGGGTTTCTCATATCCTCTGATTATAAACGCATTCGGCAGTTACAATCGCATGCAGCTTGCTCTTTCCTGTAATTCATTCGATGAAATAGCCGCCCGTCTTGAATCCAGCATCAAGATGCGCCCCCCAGAAGGGTTGATGGGTAAAATTAAAATGCTTTTTACCTTAAAAGAAATGGCGGGCCTCATCCCAAAAAAGGTAAAGAAAGCTGCATGCCAGGAAAAGGTTTTTACCAACGGCCCGCTTCTGGATATTCTTCCGATAATTCAATGCTGGCCGTATGATGGCGGTCCTTTTATAACACTTCCAATCGTAATAACCAAAGACCCCGAAACCGGGATTCAAAATGCAGGCATGTATCGCATGCAGAAATACGACAACAGTTCTACAGGAATGCACTGGCAATACAATAAAGACGGGACACGTCATTTCGATAAATACAAAAACCTTAACCGGCGTATGGATGTAGCGGTAGCGCTTGGCGGAGCTCCTTCGGTTACATATGCAGCTACGGCACCTCTTCCGCCCGATATTGATGAGCTTGTTTTTGCCGGTTTTCTGGATTCAAAGCCGATTGAAATTGTAAAAGCAAAAACAGTGGATCTTTATGTTCCCGCTGAATCTGATTTTGTAATAGAAGGTTATGTTGATCCGGATGAAGAACGCATTGAAGGCCCATTTGGAGATCATACAGGGTTTTACTCTGCGGCTGATATTTATCCCGTATTTCATGTAACAGCAGTAACATCCAGAAATGACGCAATATACCCGGCAACTATCGTAGGAAAACCTCCGATGGAAGACTGCTTCATGGCAAAAGCAACCGAAAGGATTTTTCTTACACTGCTTAAATTTGTATTTCCTGAAATTGTTGATATGGAGCTTCCGCTTGAAGGTGTGTTTCATAACTGCGCTCTTGTTTCAATTGACAAGAAATATCCGGGGCAGGCAAAAAAAATAATAAGCGCGCTCTGGGGCATAGGACAGATGTCTTCTACAAAATTCATAGCGGTTTTCGATAAAGATATTAACTTGCAGGATTCAAGCACTGTTGTATGGAAGTTGTTAAACAATGTTGACCCAAAAAGAGATCTGGTCTTTTCGGAAGGCCCTCTTGACGCTCTCGACCATTCGGCCCCGTTTGCCAATTTCGGCGGGAAAATGGGCATTGACGCCACAAGGAAAACCCGTGAAGAGGGTATGGGAAGAGATTGGCCTGATGAAATAGTAATGTCTGAAGAAGTAAAAGAAAAAGTTACAAAACGCTGGAAAGAATATGGGTTTTAAAAAGTTCTCGAACCTTATAATGATAGAGCAAACTCTTTTCGCGCTTCCTTTTGCTTACATAGGCATTCTCTTTGCCGATAGCCCAAAAAACAAAAGTATTTCGATATGGATATTTGCTACTATTGCTTTGATTTCCGCAAGAACAGCAGGAATGTCATTTAACAGGGTTATAGATGCAAACATAGATGCAAAAAACCCGCGGACAAAAGACCGTACCATACCAAAAGGAGAGGCTACAAAAACCGAAGTATGGCTTATCGGAATACTATCTTCTCTTGTGCTGATTTTATCATCTTATCTTTTAAACTCTCTTTGCTTTTACCTTTCTTTTGCAGCAGTTTTTCTTTTATTCACATATTCATATTTTAAGCGGTTTTCATCATCATCACATTTTTATCTTGGACTTGTAGAAGCCGCCGCCCCGATAGGAGGCTATCTTGCCGTAACCGGAAAATTTTCCCTTGTTCCTTTTATTCTTGGAAGTGCAATTCTTTTGTGGATTGCAGGGCTTGATATAGTATATGCTCTTTTGGACAAGGATTTTGACAGAAAAGAAAATCTTCATTCCCTGCCCTCTTCATATGGGGAGAATAAAGCTCTCAAAATATCAACAGTCTGTTACATCTTATCTATTGGTTCAATGATTGCCGCAGGATTGATTACGGGAAAAAGCATACCATACTGGATAGCAATTGCTTGTATAACTTTTGTGTTTACCTATCAGCAGATAATCGCAAGAAGCAAGGATTTGGAACCGGCTTTGAATAAATTCTTTAAAATCAACATGTACGTATCCCCATTTCTTTTAATCGGCACTTTCATTGATGTTATTTTTTAAAACGACGAATAAATATCGAATGACGAACAGCATAAATAATTTTTCAATACTCGTTATTTGCCATTCGTTATTCGTTTTATAAGGATTTGTTTATGAAGCTTTTAAATCTTCCTGATTCGGTCAATAATAAGAAGCTTAAAACTATAGCCGGTAAGGTGTTTGAGGGGATACCGGTTTCAAAAGCAGACGCAAAGTATATGCTTTCCACAAATGATATTCTTGATCTTGGCATAATCAGCAATTTTTTACGAACAAAGCTTCACGGCGATAAAGCATATTATGGCGTTAATATGAATCTCAATTTTACAAATATATGTGAACTTCGCTGTCCTCTTTGCGCATTTTCAAGGGATGAAAAAGACAGTGACGCCTATCTTCTTTCTCTTGATGAAATCGAAAAAAGGGTTAGTAAAGCTGTATCAGCAGGCATTGATGAAGTTCATATAGTAGGTGGTTTAAATCCCGAACTTAAGATTGATTATTTTGAACAGATGATAAGAAGAATTAAAAAAATTAAACCGGATATTTTTGTTGTTGCTTTTACTGCCGTTGAAATAGATTATTTTGCAAAAATCAACAAAATTTCCGTAAGCACAATTTTTAAAAAGCTTATTGATGCCGGTTTAGGAGCAATGCCGGGCGGAGGCGCAGAAATATTTTCACCTCATGTACGAGATATAATAGCTCCGAAAAAAATCTCAGGAACAAGATGGCTTCAGATTATGAAAACAGCTCACGAGCTGGGTCTTAAAACCAATGCCACCATGTTGTATAACCATAAAGAGGAAGTAAAAGATATTGTTGATCATCTTGCAAGAATAAGAAAGCTTCAGGATGAAACTTCAGGTTTTAAAACATTCGTTCCCCTTTTGTTTCATGAAAATAACACAAAAATAAGTGCTAAACGAAAAACTTCAACAGGATATGACGACATCAGGATTTATGCAACCAGCCGGATATTTCTGCACAACATAATGCATTTAAAGGCTCTCTGGATGTATGTTGGCGATAAAATGGCCCAGGTGCTGCTAAGATTTGGTGTTGATGACTTTGCCGCCACCTATTATGATGAAAAAGTTGTTCATGCCGCAGGAGCAAAAACACCCGCTTACGGATCGGAGCCGTTTTTAAAGCGTCTTATTGAAAACGCCGGCCTCACTCCTGTTCGCACTACCGCAAATTACTGGACAGAGTAAATCCGGAGATGACCTTGATGAAAATAGGCTATATTGACTATTTAAACTGCTATCCTTTTTACTACCATATGTTTGAAAAAAACCCTTTAAAAGATATCAGCATTATTTCAGGTCTTCCTTCCGAGCTTAACAAAATGATGAAAGACAAAAAGCTCGACTTAAGCCCCATATCTTCAGCAACTTATCCAGATATACAAGATGATGTTTTTCTTTTGCCACAATTTTGCTTAAGTTCTGTAGGCTATGTGGGGTCGGTAATCCTATACAGCAAGTGCGAAATTGATCAATTAAACGCAAAAAAAATCGGACTTTCAAATGCTTCCCATACTTCACGTGTGCTTCTGAAAATTCTTTTGAAAAAATTTTATAATATCGAACCGGTTTATATTTCAACAGGGCCGCGCCCGGATTTAAATGACTATGATGCAGTCCTTCGCATCGGAAATGATGCAATGACTGAAAATATAGAAGCAGCGAAATTTAAATTTGACCTTGGAGAAGTTTGGCTTAAAAAGACCGGCTATCCTGTAGTATTTGCAGTATTTGCAGTTAGAAAAAATGTGGTAAAAGAAAATATTAATCAATTCAATTCCGTGATAAATTCATACAAATCATCTATCCGGTGTCTTTTGGAAGAAAAAGAAGTGGTTATTAAGAAAGCCAGGCAGAAATACCCGGATATATCATATGACATAGACAGCTATTATAAGACATTACAATTTGAGTTTAATGATAATCTGAAAAATGCTTTATTATATTACTTCAAAACTGCAAATGAACTATGTTTGCTAGAAAAAGTTGAGTCTTTGAATTTTGCAACGGACTCTTGACATTAATAAACAAATTGTTTATGCTCCATTATGATTCAAACTTTTGCTTCGTCCAAAACGGAACGCTTTTTTGTTACCGGAAAATCACGCCACTTGCTGCAGGATATATTGAAACGTGCAGCAATGCGCCTGATACAGTTGGATGGGGCCACATGCCTCGAAGACTTGCGGTTCCCTCCATCTAACAGACTTGAATCTCTGGTTCATGATCGTGCCGGTCAATGGAGTATTCGCATTAATGACCAATGGCGCATCTGCTTCCGATTTAAAAATGGAGATGTTTATGACGTTGAAATCGTCGATTATCACTAAAGGAGAAATTATCATGGTTAAGAATGGTTTACCTGCAATTCATCCAGGAGAATTCCTGGTTGAAATTATAGGAGAGTTAGGAATATCGCAAGCCGAGTTTGCGCGCGCCATCGGGGTATCACCCATGCGAATTTCACATGTTATTAAGGGCGACCGACCGGTGACAGCGGAGCTGGCTCTATTGATCGGACGTGCGTTCAACCAGTCACCTCAATACTGGCTCAATCTTCAGACGTCTTACGATCTAAAAATTGCTGAGACCGTCATCGGAAATCGCCTCAATAGCGTACATTCATTCGCACATGTTTAATCGTCACTAAGGCATACTTTCAAAAGTTCGAAGCTCCCCGCTGCAAGCAAGGAGAAATCATCGATCGTAAGGTTGATGATCAATTTTAGATTCGCTCGTTAGCCCAACCACAACAATCTGAAATAATATTTGATATTTCGATTCAAGACACGGTATGTTTTAGTATAAGCAATCCAAGAGAAATATCTATTAAGAATTATTAAAAATGAATTTGACCATCTAAGAAACTCCCTCTCAACATGAAAAATATCTATCTAATTAATTTTACTTATAATATTTACTGTAGCATAGATTCCCCCTTAGAAAAGGGGGACCAAGGGGGGTTTTAAAATAACTTTTATATAACCTGAAATTGAAAGTTATAGACGAATAATCTTAGCGGTCGCTATTTAAAAAAATCTATTGATCAAATTAAGATAAACTGTTATTAAACTTTTCGTTTTATTGTTCATTGTGCAAATTGAGTTGTTTTGTAGTTTCCTGGAATAAATAATCCGATTTCTTATTTTGTTTTACTTTTTCTAAAGGATTTAATATGACCGGATATACTAAAGCCCCAATCTTCAGACAATTGAAGTACGGGGCTTTTGTTTTTTAAATAACATGAATTTTAAAAATTGGGATGGGAACATGTTGCCAAATTAGCACATACAGTTTAAGGAACAAAAGATACGCTATATCGAAAATCGGGAGGCCATTTGGTTTTTTAGTTTTGCAGGTACCAGTAATAATAAAAATGCTCTTAACTTTTTAACTTCGACTTTTTAATTTCAGATGTTTTAGTCGATAATATAGTAAGTTGCTGAAGCAAGTTTAAAAGCAAGGGGGTGTCCCCAAAGCTCCCACCAAAGTTCCCCGATGCTTAATGTTGATATCAACCTGCATTTATCTTATATAAGAATCTGAATGTTTTATATGAGCTATCCAATTGTTAAAATAATCTTTAGATAGTTCCTTCGATGAACTTATTATTAGGTTTTCGGCATTCTTTTGTTCTGCAGCTTTGGTGAAGTTGAATGATCCGGTAATTACTTTTGACATGTCAATAATCATGATTTTGTTGGGCTATGGCGTGCTTGCTGTCGATATATGTGGGAATACCGGCATTATAAAGAAAAGTGGCAGAAGTATATTTCCCTTTACGTTGACTTTTATCAAGAATTACCCGAACATTTACACCGCGCTTATGGGCATCTACAAGAGATTTTGCAATCGGTGCCGATGTAAAAGAATAAGCCTGAACAAAAATTTCCGACTTTGCCTGATTAATCTCATTGATAATAGCTTCAGTGCATCCCCCTTTAGGGCTGAAATATACCTTAACCAGAGTATTTTTTTGCAAGATAACATCAGCGGCATAACCAGCTTGAAGGGCAACCATAAGAGCAATAAGCACTAATATAACTACAATAATTTTATTTTTCAAACCCTATGTATCCTAAATTATCCAATTCTGCATATTTAATAATTATGCATTATGTACTACTGTTACACCACTAAACTTTAAATGTAAAGTACTTCCCAAATCTTCACATTTGTTGTTAATTAATCGAAAGTAATTATTGTTAAAACAAGTCAGGATACGATAATAAAAGGCAAGTTCGGCAATGCGCTGCATGCCGAAAACAGTGTTTAAGTTTTTTGATACCTTCATACCATTTTTTTCAAATTAAAAAAGTTTAGACAAACCAGCAGCCATTAGTCAATTGGCAATCTAATGAATCAAGGACCATATGAATTACCAGCCCAATGCCGACATAGCGTAGTTTCGGGATAAAACAAAGTGCTGCATAAAGTACTATGGGCAAAAAACCATGCAAAGGATGAAAGCCGATACTACAGCGCCCGGCATCATATATCGGGTTTGCAATAAGATGGTCGATGTCTACAAGTATTGTGGAAATCATTATAAAATAAGCTGATTTCCAATCCCGCCTAAAGAACAGGAAAGCTACAATTGCCGGAATAAAAAAATGCAAACAGATATGTATAATCAACTCCTTTTATTATCCATCATGATAAAGTTTATGTGCTCCATCCAATAAGTTATTGAACAGATCTGAATATTTTCCCTTCCATTATAACATAGGCATTAGCATCATAGATGCTGTACTTAACAAATACTGTGCAGATTCTTCAAAAATAATCAATGGCTTTAATGGCACTCATCATAGATTATACCCATATGCACATAGCCTTGTTATCCCTCCAGCGCATCAAGCAGCACACTCGACAAACTTTTAAACTTCATCGGTATGTTTGCCGCCTGTGAGGTTAAAAGGAGCTGGTAGTTACCATCCCCACAAGGGGCGATGATTTCCTTTACACCCTTTTCTACGGCCTCTTTCAGAATTGGAACAGCGTCTTCTCTGCAGCATTGTTTATTATTCAGATCAATCAGAGTTAACCCTTTAATGCCTCCAAGAAACTCCCTGTAGGTTTTCCAGCTGAGATTTGAGATGAATGGGAAGTGCCGGTGGCAGCCTTTATAATAACCATAAGTTGCAGGCTCAATTTCCAGCGTTCTATCACGAAGCCTTTCTACAAGAAGATCATTGATCCAAAGGTGATGATCGGAATCTTCAGCAAATGACCGCCTTGCCAGCGATGCACAGTTATGGCAGGTATATATCATATTTTTTGCCTGTGCCTGCCTGCCTAAACTGTTGTTACTCTCCATGAAACCCTTACATTTATCCTGAATCTCCTTTCTCCTCTCATCTTTCATATCTACTAGTTCAATAGTATCCTCCCATATCGGAGCTCCGCAACAAACCTCTTTGTCAGGCGAGTAGGTGTAGTCAATCTCCGCCAATTGCAAAAGTCTGATAAATGCCTGCAATTCCGGTATCGCCATAAACGGAACATAACAGCCGAAAACGACAAAGTTTTCCGCCGATTGCTTTGGGGGTGCCAGTCCAATCGAACTTAAAAGAGCTGAGCGCAATAGCCAGGTGGGCGCATGATTGCCTGATTCCTGAATGCATCGGATCTGCTCATCATGGCTACGCCCTGCAGCCAAAAAGGATAGTGTGCTTTTAAATAATTCTGAATAACCTACGTTTCTTTCCTCAACCATAGCTTAAACCTCCTGTTGAATTTATGTTATTTACAAAACTCTTTACACTTGGGCGCGCCTGGATCAGGCATAGTCAGACATATGGAATGAATTAAATAAAGCTTGCTAAATTTACAACTTTTTTTTAGCTTCACTTCCTATACAATCTTTATTATGCAATAATCAATGATATAACTGATTCAAAATGAAGTAAAGAATGGCTGTGCGTTTTCGCAGGGTAACCGCATTTAGATTTCATGGTCATGTAAAAAGCTGGAAAACTCCACTTTTGTCATTCCGGCGAACAGACTGTGTCATAATTCAGTATACAATTTGTTCTTTAACAATAAAATAATAGAAAAAGCCAAAAAGATA
>JAHIFE010000005.1 GCA_018901125.1 Pseudomonadota bacterium
AGGCAATCTCCCATTTGAGGAAACTGCAAAAGATGCCTGATCGAGTAAGCAAGTACTTCAGGCATCCGAAAATAGCATATGCTGCTTAACCATCGTATATTAAATTGCCGGGTTAATATGTTACGACATAACCCGGCAGAGTTAACCCACCGGGTCCTTGCTTTTAATTTGAACACCACAATATACACCAAACTATATATTGAATTAATATCGGGAAATTCCGTTACTGTCAATATACATATATAAATTATGATGACAAATCTATTTGATATAATTGATATTATGAAACCTGCTCAATATCCAATTAATATTATTAAGGGGATAAATATTAAACATCTAAGATGTCCTTTATGGATGGACTCGCAAAAAGTCGTTTCTCCTTTTTGCGAAGGTATGATAAGAGATTTATACAATTATAAACCGGCACCGCTGGAACTGCTCCTTTACTGCGCCGGATTATTACTACTTTTTGACACAAAATATATGAAACACACAAGAGTAACAAAACAAATCGAATATATTGAGCCTTCAAATGCGAAAGACCGGTTGGTCTGTTCCGGGATTATTATTCATTCCACACCAAAAATCGTGATTGACACCAATCCAGGCGATGCGGGCATTGTTGAGATTCTGAAAAAGCTACAACCTGACATCGCTATTATTACTCATTTCCATATCGATCATTCAGGCTATTTATCGGCGGTATCAAAACATACAAATGCCAGGATCTATATTCCGAAAAAAGATGAACCATATCTTGTTGATATTGAAAACTATATAGAACAGCTCAGGCCTGATAATAGTGACATTATTGAAAAACTATTGCGGCAAAGACTTATAGAAAGCGGTTATATGGAAATTAAGGAGTATAATTCATACGATGAAGCAACCGATTTCAGATTTCATAACCCGGATTTTATGAGGGTTATAAGAACGCCCGGGCATTCACCGGGGCATAGCTCGTTTTACTTTCCTCATGATAAGATTCTGTTTACCGGAGATATCGGTACGGATAAATTGGGGCCATGGTATATATTCCCGAATTGCAATTTGGCCCAACATATTGAATCTATTTTACGACTTATGACACTTGATATTGACTTGATGATTACTTGCCATGGCGGAATAATATCAAAAGGCATAAAACCGGCGCTAAGGCAGTGCTTAAAGATCATTTATGATCGTGAATACATGATTAAAAGCAAGCTTAAAAAAGGTTATGCCAGAAGCAAAATAGTTGAAGAAGGAATAATTTTTGGCAATAAAACAGGTTTTGACGAGCCGATGAGATCATACTGGTACAACGGCGATGACACGGCATTTAATCATCATTATAATCTTATTCAAAACGGGGGTATGATAAATCGGTTTCCGGTTGTTTACGATATGCTTCGAGACATTTGAAGAGTATTCAATTTTGTTCAGGTTCAGGGAATGAAAGCGAATATAATATGTTTGAAAAATCTTCAATTTACTTTCTTGCCTGTAAGCACAATCAAAACAAATAATGTATGGATATTGATATTAAGCGGATGTGACTAATGAAAGCATTTCTGCCACCAGTTTTTCGGCTCCGTCATATACCTGGCTGATTCTTGCATTCAGCATATAACAGGGAGTGGTAACCACTCTGTGCTCATAATCCACAACAATTTCTCCGTGCTGTGTATTTACTGTTACAGCGCCCATTTTCCGTGCCTTGCTGTTTGTCTCTTCGTCCTGACCGAATGTAATTTTTACATTTGGTATCATCCTGGCAAGAATTACAGGGGCAATGCAAAGCGCGCCTATCGGTTTCTTCTGCGCAACCATCGCACTCACGGCACGTTCAAGATCAGGATTTACCCTCATCTTATCCCCGTCAATACCAAAAGTACACAGACTTAAGGCAGCACCGCCGAATCCGCCCGGCATAACCAGAGCGTCAAATTCATCGGCATTAAACTCTTTGAGATTTCTGATGTTTCCGCGGGCTATGCGCGCAGACTCGATCAGAATATTTCTCTTCTCTGCCATGGGCTCACCTGTAATGTGGTTTAGCACTTTATACTGTAACGTATCAGGAGCGAAACAGCTGTACTTTGCTCCGGCACGGTCGATGGCAAGCAGTGTGGAAACGGATTCATGGATTTCCGAACCGTCCTTGTTCCCGCATCCGGCAAGAATAACTGCAAAATGATAAGATGTTTCAGGCATGTCTGCTCTCCATTACGCATGTTGAAAATTTATAACGGCTTTGTTAAAAGTTAGTCTGCTTAGGGTGCGGATCATCTTTTAAGAATTGTGCACTTTGCATATGAAGTTTTTAACAAAGCCGTCAGAATACTGCCTTCAACGAACCCGGTTTTCGAATCTACTGCTCGCAGGATATCATTTTATGAGTCCGTAGAAAATCAGAAATAAATATTATGCCATTCTCAATGCACCTGTAAGTTTAAAGACTTCTCCGTTTAAATATATATTTTCGATCAGGTGTAAAACCAAAAATGCATATTCTGAGGGTTTGCCAAGCCTTTTCGGAAAAGGTATCGATTTGGCCAATGCTTCACGCGCTTTTTCCGGTACCCTTGCAAGCATTGGTGTATCAATAGTTCCGGGGGCGATAGTAACAACACGGATTCCGTGACGTCCCAACTCTCTTGCCACTGGAAGCATCAATCCTTCAACGCCGCCTTTGGAAGCGCTGTATGCGGCCTGCCCGATCTGGCCCTGGGATGAGGCTACAGATGAGGTATTGATAATGATCCCGCGCTCGCCATCTTCACCGGGAGTATTTTCAGCCATTTTTGCAGCCGAGCTAATAAGAACTCTCATAGTACCGATAAGGTTAACCTGAATTCTGGCTTCAAAAAAATCCATAGGCATAGGACCTTTTTCTTTATCAAGTATCTTGCATGGCCCACCTATTCCTGCACAATTAATAGCAACATTTATGCCGCCCATCTTTTGGGCAGCCGTGTTTATAGCCTGATTTACGCTGTCATTATTCGTAACATCGGTTTTAACAAAAAAGCCTCCCAGCTCTGCCGCAAGACTCGTGCCTTTGTCTTCCTGCAAATCAAGGATGGTAACTTTTCCTCCGCCACGTGTAATTTGACGTGCGCATTCTTCACCGATACCGGAAGCGCCACCACTTATAACCGCTTTGCATTCGCTGATCTTCATAATTTATTCTCCCTTTTTATAAATAATAATTTTCTTACATTATTACAAATCTTATGAGACTGTTAAAAAACGTTCAATTTTGCTCGGGTTCAAGGAAGGTAAGATTTCAACCGCAGTAACTCATGAAGTATTTTAAGGATTGAAATTTGATCCTGACGCAGGCACTATATATTAAGACAATAGCGCTAATCGGGCAAAAGAGAGCGTTATACAAGAGCTCTGTTGCATTCATATTATATCTGCTATCAGCAACCTTAAATTCTGTCAAGATAAAATAAAAGGCTCATCGATAGTTAACCTAATGAAAATATATAATATTCTATTTAACAATTAAGCTCAGGGTATTGAGGCTTAAATGGTTCTGCCTGATATATTGTTGACAGATATTGCAATACATGAAAAAAATAATGGTAATATTTCGGATTATTACAAGATATTAGCATAACACCCCAGGTTTATATTATTTGCTAATGATAAAAGCTGTAAATGAGGGCGGAAAAATGAATAAATTTATATCTTATATTTATCTCATAATACTGTTGTTAGCTTTTACAGCAAGCCCGGCGATTGCGCTTAGATGTGGTAATGATTTGATTTTAGAAGGTGACACTACTTTAAAAGTTAGAATTGCTTTAAAAAATAATGGCGGGGAAATCATAGAAAAGACATATCCAGGTGCAAAAGAAGGTCGCTCCATCAATTCTAAAAAAAGGGGAAAACATTCTTCGCATACTGGGGTAATTGAAAAGTGGTTTATCAGATCACCAAGCGGGTATGGCAGAACCTATTGCTACGAGTTAACGTTTGTTGGATCAAAATTAAAAGAAATCGGATCCGGTGTCGATTGTAATTAGGTATTCCCTGACTTCTGATCCAGTTTCAAAACGTTTAAGTTTGGTCAAGGTCAAGGCCGAAAATTTTAAGCGCAGGAATACATGGAGTATTTCGAGGATAGCGCTAAAGCTTCACTAAAGTGCATAATTTTCGCCCAACGCAGAGATCGGCCAAAATAGGACGTTTTGAAACTGGCTCATACTATTTAATATTCCGGATATTGATAACGGTTTAGGATCACCAACTCTTTTTGAGGAGGTGATCCTAATTTAAGATTGAAATCCTTGCCTATAAGACATGAAGATCTACACCCATTTTCTTAAATATTTTGTCAATATCAACCATGGCAATTTTCTGATGTTCCTTCACTGCTTCCTGAAACCGGAACCAGTGTGTCTTTTCCTTGTCTATATCCTGTTTCCAGCAGAGATCGTCCTTAAACATCGTAAACATTGAAAATAAACCTTCCTGGGAATCCTTAAATCCCTTTACTTTGATGTCAATTGCCTCTTTAAACCATTCGGATTCATCAAAATCACCTAACCACTTTGCAAGACCCTTGTACCGCTTGATACGGTCTTCACGAAAGTAATTATGAGAACCGGAAAATGACGACCCGATCGCTTCTATCAATTGAAGGCGGAGTTGGTCCCAATCCGTACCGGCAAAACGGTTCCTTTTCATATTATACGTGCAGTACTTCATATAAATATTTTCCGCAGCCTCAAGGAAGCGCTCCGTGTTATGCACCTGATCATCAACAAGTCGAACGTCTTCCCATCGGTGTGCGGGCCAATCCGGGTGATGTTCAGCATTTGCGTGACCGATATCAGGTTTTATATCAAGGCTTATGTTATTGAATAAATCATACCAGCCGACAAAATTCTGATGAGCCCAGGTATCCGAATAGACGTGCGTCGCGATCCCTATCCGGTAAAGACTTGTATCATCAGAGGACTTGAAAGCCTCATCCATTAAATTATTTGCAATCTTGTTGTTGGGCGTCGTGTTCAGTAAATGCATCTTACCGTCCCTGCGCATAGCTTTACTGTAAGTTGGTATACCTGGCACAAAATGAAAGACAGGATATATTCTCAACAATTTTCGTTTGGGCTGTAAAATGTTCATTGTTTGGGAAATATAGTTTTCATAGGGTTTGCCCCCTTTAGGGTCATTAATCTTAAGGCACACATCATTTTCATCCACATATTCGCTGGCCGTTGCGATGGTCTTTGCTTCACCCTGGCTAAAGCCGGCCGCTTTTGCGATGATTCCTGTGATGTAGTAATGAAATTCGGTATCCATAATTAATCCTCCTTTTTTTGTTCTTCTATTTCCCGAATGCGTTTATCGGTACTGTTTTTTTGAAGCGTCAGTTGGACATCTTTTGCCTTTTCAATTGCCCGTACCTGGTCTGAAAGAATATGTTCTTTACCTGACCCTTCTGTAGTGGTTTTATCTTCTTTGTTTGAACAGCCTCCAATCAAAATAAATGAAATGAGAAATATAAATAAATACTTTTTTATCATCATACTTACCTCTGATGTTAGGAGTGAGTCTGCCTGACGCCCCGACCGGATACCGGGTACACGGAGCGTTGATCAACATGACTTTTTTGAGCTGATAGCTTGTGATATTGTCTGTTATCAATTATAGTTACCTTTATCAAGGAATTTTAAACAAAATATCTGCAAGAAGAAAGTCATGTCAATAGTAAAAACAGCCGTAATAAAAGCAGACAACGCAGCAGCCTGGGATGATTATATTCAAACTCACGCAGAGGCTCATTATTGTCATCTTTTTGATTGGAGTCATGTTATAGAGGAGGTGTACCAGCACAAGCCTTTCTATTTAATGGCGGTAACCGGGCAGAGTGCCGGCTTTGAAAAAAACGGAACTATCTGCGGGATTTTTCCCTTGTTTGAGTTTAAAGCTTTGACCAGAAAAGCCAGATTTATTTCCATCCCGTTTTTTGACCAGGCAGGTATCCTTGCAAAAAATCATGACACAGCATCCATGCTTTTTGCAAAAGCAATAGGGCTTCTTCGCACCAGAGGCACCCCTACTCTTGAAATACGCCAGGCTGCGCCCTCTGTTTTTTCTGAACTCCCGGAGCTAATCAATCTGGGGTCAAGCGTATCAACCATGAAAGTTTCTTTGAAACTCAAGCTGGGCATGGCTCAGGAAGAGATGATGAATAGGTTTAAATCAAAACTCAGGAGCCAGATAAAAAAGGGCATGAAAAACGGCTTGAAATCGTGCATTGGCAAACAAGAGCTGATCGACCCTTTTTATGATGTTTTTAGCAGGAACATGCGGGACCTGGGCTCTCCGGTCCATTCCAAAAAATTATTTAAAACTATTTTCAAGTATTTTCATCGCGATGCCTTTATCTGTATCGTGACTTATCAATCACAACCCGTTGCAGCAGGATTCTTGTTCAGATTCAAAAACGAGATAAGTAATCCCTGGGCCTCATCGCTTCAGAAATTCAGACACCTTAATACAAACTTATTTCTATACTGGGAAATGATACGATTTGCATGCAGCCTGGGTCTGGATTATTTTGATATGGGCAGGTCCTCTTCTGGCGCATCCACATACCTGTTCAAAAAGCAGTGGAACCCGGAAGAAAAACAGCTTTACTGGTATCACTGGTATACGGATGAAAAACAAATTGAGGAAAGACCGGAATCGCTGTATATAAGGCCATGGAAAAAACTGCCCATGTTTGCTGCCAATCTGCTGGGGCCTCCGGTTCGAAGAAACATTTCCCTGTAAAAATAAGGAAACTATGGAAACCGATATTCATCTGACCATTCCTATGCCTTTGCATATCATTGTAGACGATGTGGGGTGGTGGTCCGGTAAGGACGGATCAAAATTCAATCAGCCTTTCAGAACAGGCATGGGAAGAGATCATCTGCCTGAAGACTACATTGCTCTGGCAGCACTTGGGAAAATGCTCAACATGAAAATTCTGGCGGGTTTTATCCTTTGTGAATGGGATAAAACCAATCTTTTGAAAAAATTGCCTTCGTCTACCTGGATGGGCAAAGACTGGAACAATGCCACCATTAGATGCGACGACAAGGAAAGGGCCGCCGAGATCATCAGAAATGAGTCCGACCATATTGAAATTAGCCTTCACGGCATAGGTCATGAATTCTGGATAAACGGCAAAATGCATCGAGCGGAGTTTCATGACAACGACTGCCACATGAGAAATCGAAGCGAAATAAGAAAGCACTTTGAATTTTTTTTTAAGCTCATGGAACAGTACCATCTTTCTCCTTTGCCGGTCACCTTTATTCCACCTGCTCTGAAACACAGTTTTGGTAATGGCTCAGAAGGATTCCAGAAACTGTTAAACGAGTTTGGAATCAGATATGTAACCACTTGTTTTGATAAGGCCAGACAGTTTTCAAAGCCCCTGCACCCCAAAATTACATGGGAGAGCGGCGTTCTGATAGTGGACAGAGGCTACCCCGAACCTGCCTGGAATGATATAGGACCTGATCCTGTTTTTGCCTTTGACAGACCTCTGCTTACCCTTCACTGGGCCAATATCCTCCATAAAAATCCTGAAATAAGTCTTTCTGTAGTAAACAAATGGGTAGACTTTATTCAAAAAGGGGCAAAGACCAACGGGCTTTTGCTTTCCAAGGACATACAATCCTGCTTTACCCAGTTTCTCCATAAACTCTTCTCAAACATTTTGAATAGTAATGGAGAATTTTCAATCGATTTGACCTGGATGGAGAAACTGCCCCAAAACCTTATTGGCTGTTCTTTTTTTATAAAGATCGAAAAACCACCGTCTGTGAATTTGAAGATTTTTGGTGCAGAGGCGGTATGTATTCACAAAGGCTTAGAAGCGTCTATCTTGAAGCTTACCCCCCATAAAGGAATCAAGAAAATACTGCTCAAACCGTTTCATAGAGTATAATATCAGAGCCTATCCTTTATGCCATCAAAAATATCAATACTTGATCCCAAATTTATTGAGACTATCACTTTGACATATGCTGTATCTTACTTATAATTCAGCAAAGAATTATAAAACTCCGAAGGGTGTTACATCAATTTAAATAAGGAAAGAGTAACTGGCATTAATGGAAACAGAGCATATACTTGCAAAAGGTTCCGGCGGAACCAACGAAGACACGCTTGTTATCGAAAAGAACCTTTTTGGTGTCTTTGATGGTGCCACAAGTCTTGATAAAGCTTTTTTTGGGAGCAAAAAAACCGGAGGAATGATTGCATCCTCGACTGCCTGTTCAATTTTCTCTAAAAATCACTATCCCCTGATAGAGTTAGCCAAGGCTGCAAACAACTCCATTCATGATAAAATGATTTCCCATGGCGTAAATCTTTCGGCAAGGGAATGTCTGTGGAGCACCAGTGCCGCTGTAGTAAGAATAAAAGAAAAAGGGCTTGAATGGATTCAGACAGGAGACTCTTTTATTATTCTGATATACAGAGACCATTCATACAAGGTTCTCGCAGAGAGAACTGATCATGATTTCGAAACCCTCTCCATATGGAAAAAGATGTCTGACAAAAGCTCTTCGTTGATTCATGAGGCGCTGGAAGAGCAGATCCGGAAAACAAGATATAGGATGAACAGATCCTATGGGGTGCTCAACGGGGAGAAAGAAGCCGAAACATTTTTAAAGTCCGGTGTTGAATCCTTAGAGAATGTAAAGGAAATTCTTGTCTTTACAGACGGGTTGAACATACCTGTGGAAACACCTGAAAGGGAGAAAAACTTTGATATTCTCGTCGAGCGCTTTCTTTGCCTCGGCCTGAATGGTTTAAAGGAGCACATCCGGGAGATCGAAAAAAATGACCCCGGGTGCATAAAATATCCCAGGTTCAAATGTCATGACGACATTGCAGCCATTTGCATCCGACTCGATATATAAATTCCCATTGATGATGCAAAGATATCCGTAACTGCATAATTACTTGCCCTGGCAGAGCTGGGTCCGAAACTGGGTCCGAAACTTGACACCTTATCATTCAAGTGATAGAATATTGTTACACTCTTAAGATACGCGCCTTATCCGGCAAATATATTACGCACACAACAAGTTATTTCACAAGACGCTATTCGTGTCGGTAAATTCTGAATTCGGCACTAAGAAACCAACATTTAAAAAAAGGAGAAGAACATGACTATTACCTTACCCGACCTTCCATACGGAAAAGATGCTTTGGCACCACACATCAGCTCTAAGACATTGGATTTTCATTATGGAAAACACCATAGCGCTTATGTTGCCAACCTTAATAAGCTGATCGAGGGAACCGCTCTGAGCAGCGATACGATAGAAGACATCATCAGAAAGACAGTAAATGATGCCGGCAAAGTCGGAATTTTCAATAATGCGGCTCAGGTTTGGAACCATACCTTTTACTGGCAATCAATGAAGCCCAATGGCGGAGGATTACCCACAGGAAAGATCGCAGAGAAGATTGATGCCGATTTTAAAGGCTATGACAAGTTCATTGAACAGTTGAAGAATGCGGGTTTAACTCAGTTTGGCAGCGGCTGGGCATGGCTGGTACTGAAAAACAACAAGCTGGAGATTATGAAAACCTCAAATGCCGATACACCAATAGCTCATGGCATAAAGCCCTTATTGACGGTGGATGTCTGGGAGCATGCATATTACCTTGACTACCAAAACGGGCGGGGCAATTATATTGATGCCTTCATTAATAATCTTGTCAATTGGGAGTTCGTCAACTCTAATTTCGTTTAATCTGATGCATCTGCTTGTGATGGGTCCGCCGAAGGCCTGAGCGAACATTTTCTTTTTTGGCGTTCGGTATCAAAAGAAAGAATAGATATGACAATTATGAAAAAGGTTAAATCCAGTGAATTATTCATGGGAAAGCTATGTCACGGTGGTGACTTACTGGAAGAAATTACTGATATTTGCCAAAAAAATAATGTTCAGCTTGGGCGTATCGAAGCACTGGGGGCAGTTCAGAAAGCGCGTCTTGCATTTTATAATCAGCAAACACATGAGTACCAATTCTTTGCAATAGATCAATCGCTTGAAATAACTAAACTTGTTGGGAATATATCGCTTAAGGACGGAAGCCCCATGGTTCATGCACATATCACTCTGGCGGACAAGACAGGAAAAGCCTATGGTGGGCATCTTGCCTCAGGAACAGTGGTTTTCGCATGTGAATTTATACTGGAAGTTTTTGAAGGTCCGATTTTTGAGAGAAAATTAGATGAAGAAACCGGCCTGCCTTTGTGGACAATGCCGAAAGAAAAGTAAATGCAGCGCCAATGAAATTTTCAGGCAGCATTCCCTGATTTGTTGTGGATAGTTCAGATCATAAAGGCAACCAGGATAGACTTCTGTCCGTAGCGAGTGCAAAAGGCGGGGGGCGCTTGGTCTATGTGGTTTTAGGTATTATATACCCTCATAACAGCTTCTATAACGGAACCGGCAATAGCCATAGCTTTATCAGAAATACTGCTGCAATAACTTTTGTCCCCTCTTGGATCTACATCTCCTACTTTCATATTTTTTCCCACTTTCGTACTCGGCCGGATAAGCCCGCGGATTACACCATCTATACCGGCCTTAAGCTCCATACCACCAACATTGGCGATAACTTCTCCGCTTTTTACTAAATCTCCGATATTGAGCCTTGCTTCCAATGTGCCTTCAGCAGGTGCTCTCAATAATCTTTCAATTGTGTATCCGCCGATATTGCCGGGTATTCCTGTATCTGGTATGGGTTTGCCTGAAGTGATAATTCTCCCCAAATAATGGCCCCTTTTGGTTTCTATAACCATATGAACATCGTCTCCGGCACAAAAACCAGGCCCCAGCCCTATAACAAGGCTTGCTTCGGATTTCTTTGTTCCCAGGTTCTTCTTGGCTAAAATAGCATCTACCAAAACATCTGGGCAGAGCTTTTCCATAATCTTCCATTCCGGATCAACTACAACGGCAATTTTATCTTTATCCCAGATTTGCTGAACATCTCCTAAGCCATCGGCTTTCATAGCCTGGACACCTTCTATTGTTTTGTGACCTTCGTGGACGGCTTCACAAAAACACACACCTCTTCTTACTGCAAGGGGATAGGGAATTTCCATCATGAAAATCTTTCTGATATTGGCCATATAAAGCCGCCATGCAACAGCGCTGGCCATATCTCCTGCCCCTTTGATGCCTATAATCAGTTGATTTAATCTGCTCTGTGGCATAGAAGCTCTCCCTTTCATTACTTGCCGAACGGACAAACAGGGTACTGGCATTTTTTGCAGTTTAAGCAAAAACCCCCGTGGCCCATTTGTGCAATACCCTCTTTTGTAATTTTGTCTCCCGCCAATGCTCTGGGAAAAACCAGGTCGAAAATCGTTGTAGAATTATAATAAACACAAGCAGGAAGGCCGAGGATGGGAATGCCTCTAACTACAGCATGCAGGAACATGGCACCCGGAAGAATAGGTGAGCCGTAAACCACAATTTTTCCTCCGGCTTTTTTAACTCCTTGCTTGGTAACATCATCCGGGTCAACTGAAAGACCTCCGGTGGTGAGAATCAATTCACATCCAAAATCAACAAGTTCATTAATAGCGTCCGCAATCATTTTCGGATCATCAGGAACCAGTATCTTTTTTACTACCTTCGAACCGAAATCACTGACTTTACTTCCAACATACTTGTCAAACTCGTCCTTTATTAAACCCTTGTAAAGCTCACTTCCGGTAACTACTGCTCCTACCTTAAGCTTTCTATATGGCAGCAAACTGATAATGGGTTTATACTTTCTTGCAATAGCTTCCACCCGTTCAATCTTTGTTCGGGATACGATAAGAGGTATTATACGCGTACCGCCTACAACCTGATCTTTTTTACATGGAAAATTAGTTTTAATAGTAGAAACTATAATATTTTCCAGTTTATTGATCTTAAGAAGCCCATTTGTATTAATTTTAAGAAGCCCGTCTGCTTTGCAGATTATGCCTGATTTCCCCTCACTTGGGCCTGTCCATCGGATTCCATCACCGCAGATGGAAGCAGCTATACGCAAGGCGCCATCATCTTCGTGAATGAAAGTATTCGAGAGATTCAGAACATAGATAGTCTGCTTTCCCAGCTTGAGTAATTCCGGAATATCTTCCTCCCGCACCACATGCCCTTTTTTAAATGCAACTCCCTTGAATTTTCCAGGCACAATGCGCGTCATATCATGAGGCAAAACCATCCCAACCGCATCTTCAACTCTGACCTTCTTCATAAGTTTCCTCGTATATTAATTTTGCACTAAAAGATCAATCGCTTATGTAATAAGCATGAAAACACTGCATCAGCTATTAAGTAAATAAATTCAGTACTTAAGGCGTACAGCTTTGTCAAGATAATTTTAGAACTATAAAAATAAGTATACAGCAATATTCTGCAATTCATTGAGATATATGCGTAATAAACCATATTATCCAAACACTTCAATAGCTTCACAATATAGTCTTTTCCGATCCCATGCTTGATGTGCCTTAAGCAGTGCTTTCATGAATTCCCATTCTTTTTCGCCGATCTGCAAGGGTTTGACACAAATTCCTACTTACGGCCTCGCACTTCGTTGATTAATTCTATCTGAATTTCCTGGATCTCAATCAATCTTTCCCATTGGTGCGAAAGAAGATGAACTCACATACTCGTTGCGAAATTTCTGAAGGTCCTCCGAACAGATCCAGCCTTCCTCTGACCAACTTCCGACCTTTCTTTGAATCAATTCGGAAACTGCCGGGCGAACAAGAATTCCCGGATGCAATTTAGAAAGTTGATTGCTGCCACATATTTGACAGACCTGGCGTTTCTCAGCATTCATCTTGTCCATATTCTCCGTCTCCAATAACTGCATGTCATACAATATTCAGATTGACCCGCATAAGATGCATGATTTTGGTTCTTTGACAATATAACACACTTTGAATTTCTTGCCAAAGTCGTATTAATTTCTTTATGTTATTTGTCTTAATCCTTAAATATGGAAAATAAGAACTTTATAATTTTATAAATTCAGGGTATAATAATTAATAATGGCAACCTCCGCAGCTCCAACAGAAAGGCATTATCAAAAAGGAGCGCGTTATAAGACCTTTGAAGAACGTTTAATTTTGCTCAAGTTCAAGGAAGGTAAGAATTTCAACCACAGGAATACATGGAGTATTTCGAGGATTGATATTTGAGCCTGACGCCCTTTTCGCCTGGATTATAAGATACTGCTGTGCGCTAAACTGAAACACGAAAAATAATTTTTTTAGGAAAACGAAATGTCCGAGCAAAACTGGCTTAAGAGACTGTCAAAATCAAAGGATGATAAATGGATTGGCGGTGTTTGCGGCGGTCTGGGAAAACATACAACTGTTCCTTCATGGTTTTGGAGATTATTATTCTGTGTTGTCTTTCTGTTGTATGGTTCCGGGTTGTTTATCTATATCCTTCTCTGGATATTTATACCTAAGGAATCAATGGGGCAGTAGAAACTTTAATGACGTTAATCAAATGAGTTATATAGCCCAATAATTATCAAATTTTATTTTAGAAGGATCTCATGCAAGGACCAGTCAAGTCCGGTAAAGAAGTATAGGAGCTTATTATGGATAAATTAAGATCTGACAGATTTGAACGCGCTATCATTGACCGCAGAAGAACTCTTGATCGCAGGGAGTTTTATAACGTTATTGCCATAGACATATTAGCACAGGAACATCGAAAGCAAGGTATTGATAGAAGAAAAAATAAAGAGCAGCGAAAAGACTGGACGAGAATTAATAAGTGGATCAGTGTGCCTGTCCCCAAACATTCCGCCTGATGGTTTTTAAAAATAGTTGCTTCACATGTATGAGTAAAAGAATACAGGAGCTGCATACTTTCAATCTTTGAGGCAAATATTGTGTGAGCATCGGCGGTCTTTGCAGAAGTTTACAAACAGAAGAACTAAACTGAACTTTGAAATATTGCCGGCTGATATTTTAATTTCTCTCACGCTTGTCTAAGCAGATAGTGTAATCAGACCTTTTATTTACTAAAAATTCTCAACAAAAAATCCCTCATTTTTTAACTTTTCTTCAATTTTCACTACAATTTCTGATTGTTTGTCAGATGGAATTTTATTGGGGATTTCACAGGCAATTCCAATAATGCTCATCTCTTTAGGGCTAAGAAATGCTCCTTCTATACCATATCGGGCAACCTGCTTCCAATATTCAGCACCTTTTTCAATAACATATTTTTGAGCAAAAATTGCACCATCAATCTTTTGGATCTTTTCAGCGCTCTTTTTCCGAGAATTAACTTCATCACTATCCACTAAATCAAGCATAAGATCCTGATTTAGCGGTATTGGTAATTCCTGAAGTTTCTTCCAGCATAATTCTTTTTTACACCATTCAGTTACGTTGGTTATACCCTCCGGGGTGTTTTGTATATGCTCATTTACGAATTCGGCAATAGCCATGAGTTGTATTTCAAGCGCTGAGGATAGTTTTTGAGATTTCCATATCTGAGCTAAATCCAGATTTTTTCCTGTTTCTGAAACCATACGGGCCAATTTTGATAGAGAATAGGTAACAATATTGGCTTTATATCCGCCATACCAGCTTTGTTTCATAATGCTCTTGTCAAGAAAGTGAAATAAAATGGCCTTAGCTATAATGTTTTGAAAGTATAGCTCATTGAACTGATTTTCATTTTTTTCCCAGTGCTGCCCGATTTCATTAGCGAACTTGGCAAAGTTTTTTTGAGCACCTAAGCTTACGATGTGTGGTTGCATATTCAGTGAATATTCAAATTTTGCCAGATCAGTCTTTGTAAACATTTGCGACCTGGGGTTTTTAGAGAGAAATTCCTTCGTTTGTGCCTGTGTTAAGTTGGCCTGAGCATTGGCATATTGCCCTCGGGCGCGTTCGTAAAACCAATGGGTCTCTCTCAATCCACCTTGCGGAGAAGGAGCCCATAAGCGACGCGATATTTCTTCCATACGTAAATGAAATGGATGGTTGGAAAAGAAATCCGCTGCGCTCACTTTATTTTGCGTATTAGCATATTCTGAAATTCTGGGGACAACTGTTTCAGCCTGTTCCGGCGAAATGACTGTCAGCTTTACCTGAATGTAGACTTTTGATAATTCTGCTTTGTTCTTTTTAGTAGCAGTAAAAATTGAGGCGGTTGTTTGTCCACCATTTACAATCTGAAAATTGGTTACAGATTGTATTCTGCCGTGCAAAATATCAGTTTGAACATTCTCTGCTGTAGCAGTCAATCCATTATTATAAGCAAAAAACATTTCCGGTTCATTCTTAATAGTATTTCTGATTCCTTTATTGACTTTTCCCCGAAATTGAAGAAAGGTTCTTACATTCTGTTCCAGAAGTCGCTCTCCGTATTTATCATAAAGATCAGCAATTATTTCTCCTGGCATTACCAGAAGATAAGAGGCGAAATTATCAGAGCCGGTAAACGCTGGTAAGCAGGGTATTCCTTCCGGCAGAATTTTCTGAAAGTCAATAATCACATCTTCACGGGCCCTACCGGATGATTCTATGCGGAACAGACGGCTTACATCCCAAATATCATAAGTACAGCTATATCCTTCAATATCGTTTTTGTTTATAGCACTAACCCGGTTGCTTAGCTGAATATTGGTCAAAAGAAAAAACTGAACTCTGGAGATACTATTTGATTTGTTCCTGTCATAAATTTCCCGGGCTAATTCATATCCCGGTGCACTTTCTTCCAAAGCAATCAGGAATTTAATATTTAGGCTTTCACTAAAAAATTTTTCCAGTCTTCTGAAATTGCGTATTACTTCTGCGTTCTGTAATGTTTCAAGTTCACTGCTGAATCTGAAATCGGTGACAAACAGGCTCAAAACCTCAGAGTCATCATTATAGCCCCATGCATCTACGCGAATGCCTCTGGGGCTGTTTTTATAACCGGAATAGACGTAATTTTCGATTGTTGCCTGATCAACGAGAAAGTCACATATGCGCTCGGTAAATACAGCCTCAGTGAAATTTTTTTCCGCCCCCGAACGTGCATAAATGTCCTGCATAAATTCTGTATAGAAATCGTCGATACTCATGAAATTTTTACCATCCAATCCGGTCGATTTTCGAAAGGCTCACATTCTGAGAGACTGATATTGTAAGTGAGTTTTACAATACCATGGTGAATGTCATAGGTGCAAATTCTGGGGAAGCCCTCTGTTACCTGAAATATTTTTTCACCAGCCACAATATAACTGAAATCCAGATAGCTATCTGAGTCTGTATATCCAATCATATACAGAAGGTCATTAAAGCGCTCAATCTGGCTCGAAGCATCTGATTGCAGAATATCTCTGATATGAGAAATCAAACCGGGCAGATTAATAGCCTCCTCAGTTTCAGGTGTGGATTTTCCTAAAGTTATTACGAAGAGGTACATTTCAGGCAGTTGAGGGCATAACTGTTCTGCCGATGAGATTCTTACATATGGGGATGTTGCCCCGGATTGACATTTAACTTCGATTGCACTGTTATTTACATTAAAATCCTGGGGTAAACCTTCCGGACCTTGCCAGAATTGAATTGCATGACCAGCGCCAAACGCGGGAATGAGATAATTTCTGATGAATAAGAGTTCGCCAATCAGGCCTTTTATTTTTTCTTCAGTCAGCAGTTCACTTCGATTCTTTCTGAGGAATTCATGCCAGCGGGTCAGACGCCTGAGTATCGTTTGAACTGCAGAAGTTGATGTTTTTGACTGCCGCGTTGCCTGTACCAAATCATTACATAATGATAAAAATAATTCCCAATTGCTTCGCTCATTCAGTAGTAGTATCAAGCGGTTCCTATAGATACTTTCATTAGCTGGTATTATCTTTTAGCACAGATCTAACCTTTGAATATGGTATCCAAATGGAATTCTAAAAAATCTTTTCTAGGTTTATAACGTTCTGGTAAAACAATTTGAGCGCCTGAAATAAAAGAAAAATATCTGTCATAAAAAGCTTCAGTACTTTGTTCTTTAATTTTTGTCGATAGGATAACTGAATAATCAGGTTTTATACCTATTAAACCGCTGTCAAATGTAGCGTCATAGAGTTTAGATAAACAGATTCCATTTTCAGGGTTCAATCTTTCTTGCTCATTTTTTGACCACGGTATTATATGGCTTGCATTTAATAGTTCAGGGATATTTATGCCACTTATAGCACATCTGCCAGAATAACTACCCAAGATAATTTGTCTAAAAACACTTTGGTTTACTCGTGTTTTGACTTCTCTAACTTTTTCTTCGCCCTGATATTTTGATATATCCTGTAAAATTTTCTCGAATTTCGTTTCAATAGTTGTATTTTCTTTTTCGGCGATTATTCTCTCGCTTTCATATATCAATTCCTCTCTGTTTTCATTGAATTCATCCCAGATAGGCTGACACTGTTTGCGCCCACCAGTCAAGCCAGCTACACCTCTTTCCTGATGGAACGGGTCTATACTGGCAAAATTTGTTAAGCGCATAGCAACTGCACTTGGGGTTCTGTCAATTAATTTTGATAAATTAATGACTTCAGGATTACCTTTGTGCATTTTGCCGAACGGAAGTTTTAGATACAAGTTGAATGCGAGTATCAATTCTTCACGCGTCCAATTTTTGCTTTTCATGGAAACCGCACCTCATGCTACCAATGGAAGTTTGTTAAAATAATCATCAGGAAATGTTTGCATTCTGGCCGCCTCGCGCGGGGTTATTGAACGATTCTGGTCAATATCGGGATGAATATAGTAATGGCCGTCTTTTGCTATATGCGCCACAACAGTATGAGATACAGGAAGATCTGCAGCAACAACCTTAAACCTGTCTGTAAATGATGTTTGATTCTTATGTGTCTTAAGGTTATCCGGCAATTCATAATAATACAGGCGTTGACGGTATTCATCCCATTTTTTAACGGCAATATGATAAATTTCAAGATCCTGGACATTGTGTGGTCGCGCTATGTGTAGTGTTACCCATTCATTGCTGTTCCTGATTCCTGCATCATACAGGTATTTCCCTGAATAATTCTTTAATTTATGTGGTGATATAGAGCCTGCTCCGGCCTTGAGAGATGGTAAATCCTTTAATATCTCTTCTACATTTATGTTTGGCTTCCATTCTTCCGGCATCGGGAAAAATTCTGTCTTTCCTTCTCTGTTCCCAAATAAAATAACCCGTTTTCGCTTTTGCAAAACACCATAGTCATTTGCGGAAAAAACTTTTTCTGCCGTTTCATACCCTTGCTCTTTAAATAGTTCTTTCATTGAACTAAGGTAAAGTGCACCATTTTCATCTTTGGCAGACAACAATCCCATGACATTTTCAAATAAAAAATATTTAGGTTTGTATCTCCTCAAAAATTCGGAATAATAAACATAAAGATAATTCCGCTTATCCCCCTTCATTCCATTTTTATCTCTGGAACGTCCTGCAAGAGAATATGCCTGACAAGGTGGTCCGCCAATAATTAAATCAACTTTTTCCCCTCGAAGAAGAATATCAATCTCGCCAAATATTTCTGCTAAAGAATCCTCTCTGATTTCCGAATTAATAACAGATAGAATTTGTTTTTTCGGAACAAGCTTATACAACTCACCCCGCGTAATCTTTCCATGCAGATAAGCATTATAGCTACTAAGACGACCGGAATTCTTTAACCAATGATAAGCAGCTCTGGTTTTCAGAGTAAAACAGGCAGCTTTATCGGCTTCTACATGAGCAACAGGAGTAAATCCAGCTCGAATAAAGCCTTCAGACAAACCACCGGCACCTGCAAAAAGGTCCAGAAATCTAATAGTTTTTTGTTTATTCTCCGTCATTGGTTTTATTTAACTATTGCTGAAATTAATTTATGCAAAAAAGCACCACAAAGGAGCATCATTAATATTTTATTTTTAGCACTTTTCTAACAAAAAGGTTCTTTTCTTTTACTGTCTTTTCAATACTTTTATCAGAATAGCTGGCGTTGGTAAACATTATTATCATCAGCATAGTAATCAGTACCGGTACAAAAGATATCATTATCAAAACCCCATAGTGTTTAGTTAGCGGATAACTAACAAGTAATGTAATATACAGATTTAGTTTGATAAGCCGTGTATTCATCCAATATCCTGTGAGTCGTCCTTTCCCGTTCAGTGCTTCCAACTCTCATTTAGTTGCTTACGGAACTGGTTCTGCAATATAGCATGTGAGCATTGGGTCTCTTTGCTCCAAAACATGACCGGAGTCTTTTATTCCTGAAACGTATTTTTCCAGAAAAGCAATCGAGTATTTCCGGATAACCTCAAACTGCTTTTCAGTACCGCTTAGCAGCCCTGACCAGCGATTCTCAGCAAACTGATTGTTAAATGATAAATGGCTGGCTCCTCTAACCTCAAGAAAGTACTTTGGCGTCGAAACGTTTCTGAAAATTTTGTCCGAAAGCTCAGACATCGTTTTGGAGCCGCGCCGTTTGTTTTTTTCTTTTTCACGGATCTTCCCCCTGATATATTATGCATATATGGTATAACTAATTAATATAAATTGAAATATAACATAATAAAAAATAATATATGTGGACACAATAT
>JAHIFE010000006.1 GCA_018901125.1 Pseudomonadota bacterium
CCGGCCAGACACTGATAGGCATAGTAATGCCGTAAAAGAATGGCCGAAAGGCACATCACCGCCTGGATCATGTAGATTACTACAACCGCCTCATTATGGAACAATCCGAGAGTTATCAGCCTGTGATGAAAATGATTCTTGTCCGGTGAGAAAGGAGATCGCCCCTGCCTCATCCTCTCCACCATTACAGTGAGGGTATCGAGAACAGGAAATCCCAGTATAATCAGAGGCAAAACGGGACTCAGACAAGTATTCTCCTGGGTTATCTTGATCGCCAGCACATAGCAGAAAAACCCAGAAGCTGGCTTCCCGTATCACCCATGAAGATGCTGGCCGGATAGGTGTTGAATCGCAGAAATCCGAAGATAGCCCCGGAAATAACCAGGGAAAGGAGAAAAATGATATTATTCCCAAGAAGATAGGCAAGATAACCAATACAAAAGAAACCAAGCAGCGAAATGCCACCGGCAAGACCGTCCAGGCCGTCGGAGAGATTGACAGCGTTTGTTACGCCTATAATTACAACTAGAGTCAGGACAACGGCAAACCAGTTCGCCAATACCATTTCACCGGGCAGCAAGCTTCCTACGCTGGTAATTCGGATGCCGCCATAAAAGAATATGACCAGAGCAGCGATAATTTGACCCAGGAATTTCAGCTTATAACCTAATCCCTTGAGATCGTCCATCAAGCCAAATACGACAAGAATCCCGCCGCCCATCAGGTAGGCACGAACAAAATCATTAAGCGGCACCCAGATGATAACGGGAATTAAAATGCCGATGGCTATCGCAAGACCGCCAATACGGGGTATGGGCGTTGTATGCATCTTCCGCGGGTCAGGCATATCAAGGCTGTTGGCTTTTATCGCTACCCTTTTGAAAATAGGAATAAGAACGATAGTGATAAAAACGGATAAAAGTAATGCGGATATGCTTGTCATATAGATGTGGATTTATGAGTCAAAGTGCATAGTTCAGGATTCAGGATTCAGGGTTCGGGGTTCAGCGTGCAAGGAAAAAGGTTCAAGGTTCAAAGTTCCAGTTTCTCGTTTCCCGTTTCCCGTTCCCCGTTTCCCGTTTCTCGTTTTCACTTTCACGTTTCAACTTTCTCGTTTCTCGTTTCACGTTTTCACTTTCACGTTTCAACTTTCCAGTTTGGTCAAGGCCAAGACGGGACGTTTTGAAACTGGCTCTCAAGTTCAAGGAAGATGATATATTATTTACTAGTTCAGTTTGAGAAAGCTCTCTATTTTTTAAAGTCACTTTTGCTGAGACCAGATTGCCTGAGTATAGAATAGAATGTTCCGACGGGTATTTCTCTCCTGGGACTTGGCACAACAACCCTCCGATTTCCCTTGTGGAATTTCTTATGGCTACCCTTCTGAGAAACTTCCTGAAAACCGTGCCCAATCAAAACAGAAATAATATAATCTGAAGAATATAGTTCAGGCATTGAGCTGTGCTTCGCCAGTGAACATTTCACCTATGGGTTGATAAAACTGATCGGCATTTTCATTTTCGAGGTAGAGTTCGACCGCCTCTTTTAGGTTGTCAATTGCTTCTTGAGGCGTTTCGCCAAAACTTGAAACATCAATATTGAGGCATTGTGAAACATAATATTTATCTTCCCGATAAACAACATATTTAAATGATTTCATGTTTTACCTCCACTGTGTCGAAGATGTACTTATCGACCTGTTTTCGTCATCGGCAAACCTATTAATCCCTTTTATCTGAGCCACTTTCAAAACGTTTCAGTTTGGTCAAGGTCAAGGCGGGTGAAAATTTTAACCGCAGGAATACATGGAGTATTTCGAGGATTAAAATTTTCACCCAACACAGAGATCGGCCAAAATGGGACGTTTTGAAACTGGCTCATCTGTAAATTAGCCATATTGCTCCTCCTCATAAAACGTATACTTTCATGAAAAGATACGGCGAATGCATGAAAAAGTCAATATCCCTCTCCTTTCCCAACTTTCCCATTTCCCGTTTCCCGTTTCTCGTTTTCACTTTCACGTTTCACGTTTTCACTTTCCCGTTTCCCGTTTCAACTTTCAAATTCAATCCCACGTTTTCAATCTTCAGCGCCCCCTGCTTCAATGAGAGGCTGGAAATCAACGTCTTGCCGTCAATACGAAATTGTGGAGCCGCTTCCACAATCTGCGTCACAGCAGCATCAGGCAACAAGCGGATGTCGGCCAGAACCATCTCCGCAACCAAAGGTTCTAATTGTGGAGTCACTGCCTCCACAATCTGCGGATAAGTAAGATAAAATTGCCGGTAGCGATAGATTTCACGCCGGTCGCAACGGGACACCCCGTGCTTCGTCAAACTTTCGGATAGCCTGTCCATCAGTTTGTCACCGTATTCAGCTCGGTCCACTCCTCGGCGCTCGTATTCCTCCACATGAAAGCCGATCAGCCAATTACGCATGGTAAGGCTTGTATTTACAGCCCGGCCAGCCTGGGCCGCCAGCTTGTCATGCACCTGGCGGATAACGCCGACCAGTTCTCCGAAACTCAATGCTGGTAACGTGGCACCCTTGATACTCATGACTCAAACTCACTTCTGGATATACCGACTTGGCGGATGATAGATTGGAGAGCCAGTTTCAAAACGTCCCATTTTGGCCGATCTCTGCGTTGGGCGAAAATTTTAATCCTCGAAATACTCCATGTATTCCTTCGGTTAAAATTTTCACCCGCCTTGACCTTGACCAAACTGAAACGTTTTGAAAGTGGCTCTGGAGTGTACCAATACGCAGTTCGGTATGGTTTGGAACTGGTACGGTGACCGTTGTATCGGAAAGGTGTTTTTGCATCACAATATGGCTGCCACGCTGACGCACCGCCATGAATCCATGGTGAGCAAGTATGGCGCATACTTGTTCGCCAGAGAGAACACGGAGCTTACCCAACGGTAACCTCCATTCGGGTCAAATACACTTCATCGTGCAAACGCGTCCGAATCTCCTCAGGCGAGGCCGTTTCGAAAAACAGCTCAAGCGCTTCCCGAAGATTATCGCGGGCTTCCTCGATTGTATCACCCTGACTGGCGATATCGAGTTCAGGACAGAGCGACACATACCCGCCCCCTTCGCGCTCAATAAATGCTGTAAGTTGCTTTTGCATAATTCACCTCCCTGTTTTGTATTTTACAAGGCAATTCAAAGAAAGACAAAACGTACATTAATGACCAGATCGCATTTGGTGCTGCGGCTTAATAGCGAGGCAGAAGCCCAACTCTGCAAGCATCCGATTGAGTGTACGGAGTTCCGGGTTTCCTCGTTTTGAGAGCAACCTATAAAGACTAACGCGATTCAATGTCGCTTTTCCGGCAAGTTCTGATATTCCGCCATGGGCTGCGATCACATCCCGTAAAGCAAGAAGAAACACTTCCTGGTTAGGATCCGCAAGCGCTGCGTTAAGATACTCCGCTGCTTCTTCCGGATTCTTGAGCGCCTCCATCAATTCGTCATCATAGTTGCTGGTCCGTTTCACGATTCCTCCATATATTCTTTCCAATACAGCTTGGCTCTTTCAATATCCTTTTGTTGCCCCCTCTTTGTGCCGGCACAAAGAAGTAAAATTATTTTCACACCCGCGCGGCCAAAATAAATCCGATACCCTGGCCCGTAATCTATGCGAAATTCATGAACGCCATCTCCAATGGAATGACAATCCCCGAAATTGCCCAACCGGATTCGATTGAGCCGAGCTCTGATGATTGCACGTACCTTAACATCTTTAATGCGATGCAACCATTCACTAAACAGCTTCCTTCCCTGAGCTGTTACGTAGATTTCTATGGTCACCGGATATTCCATGCCTGTAGCTTATATACGACAATTTATGACGAGAGTCAAAGGAAAAGATGCCTTCCCGTCCCTTGCTCCTTTTATAACTCAAAACCCAAAACGCAACACAATCTGTAACTACTTAGGTTGTTAAGTTCAGGGTTCACGGTTCACGGTTTCGAGTTTCACGTTTCCCGTTTCAACTTTCACGTTTAACGTTTATACTTTCACCCTCGATCCCTCGAATCCTTTCTTTTCCAACCTTGAACCGTGAACCTTGAACTGTGAACTTTACTTTTTCTTTTTCCTATTCCGGCAAAAACCCACCAAGCACCGGCACAATCTCTTTTGTAAACCCCTTCAGTCTTAATTCCGCATCCTGCATGTTCTCATTATCATACAGCGGTGTAATCACCCGGACAAGCGCTCCGTCTGTCCTATGCTGAATCACAGCATCCCAGAAGTTATAAAACTTCACCTGATAAAGACTTGTCAGTATACGCCCGCGCTGCGGGAACCAGAAATAGACCAGCTCCCTGTTACCGCTTTTTTCCATAAACGCACGGTTGATCTTAATCGTTTTTCCATCGCCGGTTGGTATGCCGGTCAGACCGGCCTGCACAAAAATCCAGCCACTGCCTGGAAGACAGGTTTCCGGTGAGTGCGTCGCTTTTCCCTTACTTTGGCTTTCATTATAGGCAACATAGAAATCGATTTCCCGGCCCTGAGGATTCCGGTAGGAAACCATTATATATTCACTTAAATCCAACACATCGAGAACTTTCTGATCCAGAAACTGCCGTGTTCCCGTCCATTCTCCGATAGTTAAGGGAAATTCGCCGAAAGATTTTTTCACAGGCACCTTCTCCCGGAAGTTAACCATCCGCGACACCCCAAAGGTCAGTACTAATATCACCAAAGTCACAATAAACATCGGCGACAACAAAGTTCCACGTTTCAAGTTTTTCGTTCCAACTTTCCCGTTCCCCGTTCCCCGTTTCCCGTTTCCCGTTCCCCGTTTCTCGTTCCCAGTTTCACGTTTCTCGTTTCCAGTTTCAACTTTCCCGTTTCCCGTTTCCCCTTCTTCTCCAACCTTGAACCTTGTTTTCAAAATCCACATCTCCCCCAGCAACACCGGCAGTGTAAAGATAAAGATCAGCCAGCCGGAAAATCCATGAAAAAAACCTTCCGCAACAGTGGAGCCCCAGAAACTATACAATATACCGGTAGCAGCAATACGCAGACTGTTTACTACAATGGCCAAAGGCAGAGAAGACAAAACCAGCACCGCCTTTTTCCACAACACAGCTTTGAACCAGTAAGCCAGAAGCAGGCTTAAAACCATTATGGGAAAGACATATCTAAGACCGCTGCAAGCATCCACAACCTGCAATTGCGTAAATCCCAGGTCAATAATATTTCCCTCCCGGTAGGCAGACATTCCGCAAAGTTGCAGGATCTTAACACCCAGCTGCGATGATATGAGCTTGAGATTAAGAAGGATTTTATTGTTGATAAAACCTGGAAAGGGAAACATGGTTAAAATCATGAAAAGGGCAAAGGCAATCTCTTTTATTTTTCTCCAGCCAAGATGCAGCCAGATCAAACCTACAATGACAAACCAGAGCGAAATATATAAGGTAAAAAATTCTCCGCCCAGCTCACCCAAGAAGTAAAGAAACAGTCCGAAAATAAAGGGTATTAAACCCTTCCAGGAAGGGGTAGAGGGCATTGCGGCAAGTGCAGCGCGCTTTTCCCAAATAAGATACAGAACAACAATGGGAATGAGATAGCAATGGGAATAATCCTCCCTGGCCCAGTCATGGAGAATCATCTGTTTGAGGGCCTCTTGGTAGGTTACCGCGATCAGCAGAACATATAACAATGCCTTAATCAAGCCAAACAGTGATATTTTTACTTCTTCAAATCTCTTCACACAACTCTCATGGATTGCTATGCATTTTTCTTAATCCAAAACCCAAAACTCAACACAGTTTTTTATTTTCTCGTTTTTCGTTCCACGTTTTAACTTTCAACTTTCACGTTTCAACTTTCCCATTTCCCGTTCCACGTTTCTCGTTCCCAGTTACACGTTTCTCGTTCCCAGTTTCACGTTTCTCGTTTCCCGTTTCACGTTTCTCGTTTCACAGTTTCACAGTTTGCAGTTTGCAGTTTCCAATTCCACGTTTCAACTTCCACATTTCAACTTTCCCAGTTTCCCGTTTCAACTTTCTCGTTTCCCGTTTCAACTTTTCTGTTTCAAGATTTCCCAAATCCTCTCCGACGCCTTCCCATCCCATTTATCAGGCACCACCGCATGCCTTGCTTTTTCGATGCTCTCCGAATATGCGCGGATAATATCCTCCTTATTCGTTCCGGCCAGGATATTTGTTCCTATCTGCACCGTGATGGGACGTTCCGTATTCTCCCGGATTGTTACGCACGGAACCCCGAGGGCTGTTGTCTCTTCCTGCAAGCCACCACTGTCTGTCAGAACCACTTCAGCATCCTTCCATAGAAATAACGATTCCGTGAACGAAAGCGGCGGCAGCATCACTATGTTTTTAGAAAGCTTGATATTCAATTGTTCGATCATCTTTTTTGTTCTCGGGTGCACGGGAAAGAAGATGGGCCTTTGATCTGCTATCTCATTGAGGGCAGAAGCAATCTGTCCAAAGATCTGTTGGCTATCCACATTTGATGGTCTGTGCAAGGTCAAAAAAGCGTATTTACTGTTTTTTTGTTTCAAAGCGTAAGAAGCAAACAGTTTCCCGTCTACATTTTTCATCTTATCAAACTGATAGAGAAGATTATCGATCATCACATGCCCGACATAGTGAATCCGCTCCATTGGCTTTCCTTCGTGAAGCAGATTTTGAACACCGCTTTCTTCGGTCACAAAGAAATAGTCAGATATAGCATCAGTTACCATACGGTTGATCTCTTCCGGCATGGCAAGGTCAAAACTTCTAAGTCCAGCCTCCACGTGCGCGACTTTGATACCTGCTTTTTTTGCCACAACACTACAGGCAAGAGTTGAATTCACATCTCCCACAACCATCACAAGATCAGGCTTTTCCGTATCGCATACCTTTTCGAAAGCAATCATGATCTTGGCCGTCTGTAAGGCATGGCTACCGGAACCTGCCTCAAGGTGATAAGCGGGCTCGGGGATTTCCAGCTCTTCAAAAAAAGCTTGCGACATCTCATGGTCATAATGCTGACCGGTATGAATGATCCGGCAATCCAAGCCCTGATATTCCAGGGAGGCCCGGTAAATGGGGGCAATCTTCATAAAATTAGGCCGTGCTCCGGCAATCAGAAATACTTTCATTGTTTTTTCCAACCAATCCTGGCAAGTATTATTTTCAAAGCAAAGACCGGCAATAACCTCTGACGTTTTATCCTTGAGGGGTCAGATAACAACCGGTAGAGCCATTCCAGACCCAGGTTACACCAGATGGCAGGCGCACGCTTAACCGTTCCTGCAATGGTGTCAAGTGTTCCGCCAATACCCTGACAAACACGGACGTATTTTAACGAATCCTTATACCTGGCAAACCATTTCTCCTGCTTGGGTGAACCAAGGGCAATAAAAAGGATATCAGCTTTCGATTCGTTAATACGCTCCACCAATGCCGGCATGTCTGTTTCAGAAACATATCCGTTTGCCCTGCCTGCAATTCTCAGATTTGGATACCGCTTCCGGATATTATCAACAGAGGCACTGTTTACCTCTTCTTTTGCCCCGTAAACAAAAATGCCATAACCTTTCCGGGCTGCAATATCACATATGTCAAAAATAAATTCAGATCCGGGAATGCGTGGGAATCTGCATCCGTGTAGGATTCTTGCGGCAAGAACCATCCCGATACCGTCAGGCAGCAAAATATCTGCATTTTTGAATGCCAAAAGCAATTCAGGATCTTTGGGGACGGAAAAAATTTTTTCCGGATTGCTGGCAAATATCGCATGCGGCCGCTTGCCGGTTTCCAGAAAAGAAAGAACACGTGAGCGAGCCATACCCCTGTCAAGCGGATCGACCCAGATATCTAATACTTTTAACCTTTCATTCATAATTTTACTGCAATAGCCTTCAGTTCATCATCCGCAACTACTTCTCCTGTGCATATCGCTGTAATAAATGTGACCTCATCCGGTGTGCCTTCCTGTCGACAGGAAAGCACTTGGCTTTTAATCTTTACATTATAGGCGGGCGAGTACCACCCAAACGGCGGATTCTCTTCACCGCTAGCCATATTGAATTGTTTATCATCGAGCAACCGCAATAATACCAGCCCTTTATTCCCTGCTACTTTGAACCACTGGCCATCTCTTGACACCTGACAATCCGGATGAAGATGATAGTTAAGCTCGTATCTATGTGGGCCTTTTCCGGAAAATTTATCCCGAATCAGAATCTTGCTATCGGTCACATAGATCAGCCGCTTATGCAAGACTCGCTTTTTGAAACGATTGTAACCATCATGTTGGGCTTCAATTATGAATATACCATTCTCATGGTCATTGCGAAGAAGTTTGCAGGTATAAGGGTGAGACCAGATAAAGCCTGTTTCCTGGACCGCCTGGTCCTGGCCGTCAATTGTGACCGTATTGTGCGACCGCGTACCCTTAAAATATTTCCGCCATTCGGGCACACCGTTGTACCGGTATGTGCCGGTATCAACAAGCATCGGCACACCATTCATAGAAAGGGTTACTGACAGAGCATCAGCATGGCCGTGGTTATAAAGTGGAGCCATACCTAAAGGGCCATGATCAAAGGTGTACATTATGCCGCTCTGCGTCCGGATGACGGTGTACCCTGAATCAGAAAAGGTGATGCACCTTTTATCCTGTATGGCCGGAATACCTCGTTTCGGCTTAACCTTTGGTGCAATCGCATGGCCATCGTCACTGTCACCAATGGAAGGAAGGTTCCCATTCTCATCCTGAAAAGCAGCAATGAATGCTTCACCTAACAGCAGCCGGGGTTTCCATACCGAACAATCGGATAACCCGTTCGACTCAAGAAAATTAATGGATAGCCAGTATAGGTCAAGAACGAAGCGGTGATAATTAATAGATTGTTCAGCGGGGCCGCCGTCAACTATAATTTGATGATTCAGTTCTTGCTGTAGCAAATCAATCCCTTTGGCAAGCCATGCTGTTCCAGTACTTGTTTCCCTATATACCACACCGGCAAACACTAATCCGAGAGCTTCACAGACGGTATGATTTCCTATAGACGAATATAGAGACAGGTGATGAGAGATCCACCATCCATGCGTGTAAATTGCATCAAGAATAATTTTTCTGTCCGCTGAATCGAGCTGATCCAAGTATTTAAGGCAGTAAAGAAACACAGGAACACGCAGCCCGCATTCCATGGATGAAATATAATGAGGCCCTAATAAATATGGATTTCCATTTATCCATTTGGAGAGCTTATTTCTAACTATTTTTTTAATAGATTGATCGTTTGCGTCGTTTTTTTCAGAGAGAGTTGATGCAATTAAATAGGTAATATTTTGTAATCGCGATTGCTCCCAAACAGTTCTCAGATCAGGATCATTTTCACCCGTATGTATATTGGCGAAAAAAACAGTTTTGTTTTTATCTTCGAAATTTTGAATTTGCTCTTTATTGATATCCAGTAGTAATTTATTGTTTGTATTTTCCCTATAGGCAATTGCCATATCAGAGAGAAGTAAATCAGGTATTTTTAGTTTCTGGCAGTGCTGGTCATTGATAGGAGGAACACTGAAGAGCGACATCCCCCTTTTGACATAGCGCTCCAACCGTAAAACATTAAGAACACAATACGCACGATAAACGATTTCAGTAATGGATGCACTTTGTAGGCGCTTGAGGAGGAAATGGATTCTATTTGAATTCATAAGCTTTTTTGTGATCGAAATATTGAGATTAATTTAGATATGTTATATTGCCGGTGAACTAAATAAAATACTACGTACCCTTCGCATGGCATAACACAACAATGTAGGTATCATTACACCTGCCGCAGTATATGCAATCCACCAACCCCCACCACCGTCGATAACCGGATATTTGGCAAGCCAAATTATTGGGTATTTACATACATATATCTGGATAAGCGCAACTACCTTGAAGGAAATGATATGCAGGGCGAGGATATGCAACGTACATGTACCCAAATATTTAATAAAGGTGCAATTGAACCGTGATGCCATTAACTGCGAAATGCATAATACAGCATATATTCCACATAGGGCATTAGTAACAAAATAAGGAAACCGGATATACACATGACTTGCTACATTTATATGTTCATCATAAAGAATAACAGAAGTTGTTAGCACCGTTACTGCGCAAATAAATCCCTCTATATTCAGAGGAATTTTATTTGCGTTATGGAATAAAAAACCAAAATAGAAAAAAAGAACGCACACAAGTGAAGTTACGCCAGATCGAGGCAGATTTAAGTCATATTGCGCAAGGATTACACCAAATATAAAGATGCAAAAAATCAACACAAATCTGGTTCGCTCATGAGCTTTTAATTTTTTAATAGTAAGCCAGGATACTCCTAAAAAAATCAGAGTTACTATAAACAAACTTTGTAAAAACCAAAATCCCCAAATAATCGGTTGCGTTGTTCCGAATGTTAAAATCTGGCCAGTATTTATAAGAAAGTCCTTAAATAAGTAATGCTGCGGTATTTCACCTTTAATTGCGAACAATGGCGAGTAAAGATTAAAATTAAATAGGGCTTGTGAATCAACAGGAAAAAAAACTGATACGCTAAAAACGGGAAATAAATATTTTGTATTCTTTTTTTAATTAGTATAATCGGCCGGAGAGAATAAGCTTCTTTATAAAAGTAGCCAGAGATGAAAAAGAATATCGGAACATGAAAGAAAGATACAAAACGCCAAACATATTCAGGAAAACTTGCATGTCCCAAGACTATGCAAATGATTGCAATTGCGCGGGCAATATTAAGCGATTCGTTGTTTAAATTTTTCATTAATTAAAGAGGTAACCTTAATGATCAGAATAAATATTCTTTATGGTTTTATGATATTTTATGATTTTTGCAGGGACTCCTACGACAACGGCGTTATCTGGTACATCATTTAACACAACAGAGTTAGCGCCTATCGTTACATTATTGCCAACTCGCAAATCTCCAAGTATACTGACACCCGGCCCTATAAAAACATTATCACCAACTACAGGAAATTGGCTTAGACCTGATCTGCCACCAATAGTTACATGTTGACCTATCATAACATTTTTACCAATTACAACCTTCCTGTGGAGTACAACTCCTATGCCACCATAACCTAGTTTTGTTCCTTCATCAATAGTAGCTTCGTATGGAATAGAACTGTTATATATTAACCAGGCGAATAAATACTCGACTATAAGGTAGGAATATGTTATAAAAAGAGCCATGAAAAACAATGACGCTCGCAAAAAAAGTACCGATGTCCAGCAAGAGATTCGCTATCAAGTTATTCGCCTAAAAGAGC
>JAHIFE010000037.1 GCA_018901125.1 Pseudomonadota bacterium
ATGTCAAAGAGCTTATCATTATGTCAAGTCAGCTATTATCTGATGAAATTGACAGAAATAATATATTATATATTCTTGAAGTTATTGAAAATGTACTTTGTAATCAACTCGATTACTCAACTGCGAAACTTTAGTAATTAATCATCAAGTTTAAATAATTTGCGAACAACATCAATATATATTGAATTGCTTCCGTGACAACCATCTCTTTTTAGTAAAAGAATAGGATTATGCACGATTTTGTTTATCAAGGCATTTTTCATCCTGCTTAAAGCTTCCCGGTCGCTTTCCGAAAGCTTGATGGATTGCATGGTTTTTTCAACCTCTGCTGATACGATTGAGTCAATTTTATTTCTTAATTCTACTATAGTAGGAACAACATCAAGGCTGTCATACCATTTTTTAAAGTTTATAACCGCTTCATCAATAATTCTTTCGCCCTTGATTGCCTCTTTATTTCTATCTTCAATATTCTCATCAATAACACCGTTTAAATCGTCTATATCATATACATAAGTATTATTCAGTTTATTTATTTCAGGATCAATATCTCTTGGAACAGCAATATCTATGAAGAAAAGAGGGCGATTTTTTCTGCCCGGCATTATCTGTTTTACCTGTTTTTTCGTAATTATTATATCAGATGACCCGGTTGAACTGATAATAATATCAACCTGTTTAATAAAATCGGTAATCTCCTCAAACGAAATAACATTGCCTCCGAATCTTCTTGCAAGCTCAACCCCGTTTTTAAATGTTCTGTTGGCGATAAATATCTCTTTAACTTTGTTTCTTATAAGATGTTCGACAGCAAGTTCGGCCATTTCTCCGGCACCTATCAAAAGCACCTTCTTATCTTCAAGCAGACCGAATATTTTCCGGGCAAGCTCAATTGCTGCATAGCTTATGGAAACCGCGCTGCTTCCTATTCCGGTTTCTGTTCTTACTCTTTTTGCCACAAAAAAAGTTCTATGAAGAAGCCTGTTTAATATGACTCCGGAAGTTTTTCTTTTTGTTGCCATAAGATAAGCTTCTTTTATTTGCCCGAGAATCTGGGGCTCACCTATCATCATTGAATCAAGACTGGATGCAACCCTGAAGATGTGGCGAACAGCTTCATCACCTTCGTAAACGTAAATTGATTGCTCAAATTTGGAAAGAGGAACGTTTTTAAAAGCCGAAAGTTGCTTTTTTGCAGTTTCAACCGCTTTTGTTTTATCACTGGCAACCATTAAAATTTCAACACGGTTGCATGTCGAAAAAAGCACGACTTCATTTATTGAGTCCGGTTCTTTAATGGCGCCAAGCATTGCTGCTGTTTCGTCTTTTGAAACAGCAAGGCACTCTCTAATTTCTACCGGAGCAGTTTTATGATTTAATCCAAGCAACACTATTTCGAGCATATTTTGAGATCTCTATATAACATCCGATCTAAAGCAATAGATATCTTGATTGATCTTTAGTTTACGGCAGATGATTCGCGTTAATTCGAATATTGAATATCGAATAGCGGAAATCGAAGTGCGTTGAACGCTATTCGATTTCCACATAATTAATGTGAGTTATTTAAAATTATCTGGTAAATACTCCATGATGCCCTTTCAGGAGAAAATTAACTCCAAAAAAAGTAAAGAGTACAACAGCAAATCCAATAATGGCCATTATCGCAGCTTTTCTTCCTCTCCAGCCCACAGTGAGGCGACCGTGAAGAATTGCGGCATATAACAGCCACACTATACCGGACCAGACTTCCTTAGGGTCCCAGCTCCAGAATCTTCCCCAGACGGTTTTAGCATAAACAAAGCCGGTTATAAGTCCGATGGTAAGTAAAGTAAAACCGGTTATTATGCAGGCGTAACCGGTACTGTCAAGCAGATCGAGCGAAGGAAGACGTTTGTAAAAAAAGCCATGTTTTTTATTCTTGATTGCATTTTCCTGAGCGATATAAAGAAGACCTACTCCACAGGCAAGTGCAAAAGACGAATGGCCGATAAAAATTGAAACAACATGCATTATCAACCAGACACTATTAAAGATAGGTTGTGACTCAACAAAATTTCCGGAAGCAAGGATCGAAGCAACTATAGATAAAGCAGCGATTAAAGCAGCATATCCGCCAAGAATTTTTATTTTGAACTTGTAATGAAATGCGAAATAAACCCCGGCAATTGCCCATCCTGTAACAATTAGTGTTTCATGTAAGTTTCTAACGGGTACTTGTCCAACTTTTGCGTAATGATAGCCTATAACTATCGAATTGCAAAAGAAGCCCACTGCAAGAAATATATGACCAAGCCTGTGATAATATTGTTTCTGAAGAAAAAGGAATAAAATATATCCTACAGCGCTTAATACATATAGCAGACTCGTTACAATTATCAGATCATTCATTTTTCATAACTCTTCCTGCTTTATAAGATCGTAAAAGTCATATCCTTTGCCAAGCACTTCAAAAAGAGCAGAATTAAGCTTATCTACATTGCCGTTTCTAATCATCTGGATGATATCTCTGTCTATCAACTCTTCAAAAAGATGCTTATGAGCTTCCGGCTCGTGTTTAGTATTCAGAAGCTTTTCCCTGATGGCTCCCATCAATTTTAAAAATTGTGCATATTCATCACCATACTGTTTTTCAAGATCTTTTCTTATTTTTTTTGCAAAAGCCGGGCTTTTCCCCGAAGTTGAAACAGCTATTGTCAAATCGCCCCTTTTTACAACCGCCGGAAGAATAAAGTTGCAGGCCTCCGGCCTGTCGGCAACATTGCAAAGCATATTTAACTTTTGGGCATCCACACTTACCTGTCTGTTCAGCATATCATTATCAGTCGCACATATAACAAGAAACATCCCATGAAGGTCGGATTCAACGTAGGAGCGCTTCTTTAATGTAATTGAACCGCGATCCGCAAGGTTTAAAAGCGTATTGCTTGCAACCGGGCTAACAACGGTCACAAAAGCGCTGCATTCCAGGAGAGTCAACACTTTACGGGTTCCGACATCTCCGCCTCCGACCACAATGCATTGCCTGTCTTTAATATCAAGATTAACCGGATAGTACTTCATCCGATTCTCTCTTCTATCAGGCTTCTTCTTATATTCATCAAAAAGTTGCATCTGCCAGTTGACAAGTTCATGGTAATAAACCGGACCTGTTATCAGTTGTTAAATATATTTTCATCAAATCCTCAGCCAAAATCAATTCACCGGAATAAGTTATCCGGCATTGCGCCTTAATATCAACTTTATCGCATTCCGGATAAAAATGAGTTAAAAGAAGTTTTTGAACCTTTGCTTTGGCTGCTATCTCACCGGCAGCAGAAGGTGTCAAATGTCCTTTAACTTTTAATTCATCCGGAAGAGCGGATTCACAGATCAATAAATCCGCATTACAAGAAATTTTAATCAGGTTGTCACAAAAATCAGTATCGCCCGAATAAACGACCGAACAACCTTTACTGCCCGTGATTTTATATGCAAGGCTTTCTTCGTTATGCTCGACTGGCACATATTTTAAGACAGCATCTTCTAATCGTATATCATTTTTTTTAGTATCAAGTTCAATTATATTTAAAACGCAAGGCATGAGATCTATCCAGTTGCCGAATACCTCTTTAAGCCCGGCATAAAAATTTGACAGGCCCCGTCCGCCTATTATAGACAAGGGTATTTTACGTTTGCTTACGTCAGGATATTTATTGGCAAAAAGAAAAGATACTAATTCACCCGTATGGTCGGGATGAAAATGGCTTAATAATATATGAGAAATGTCATATATTTCAGTGCCGCATTCAAGAAGTCTTCTTATAGTGCCTGAACCGCAGTCAATGAGAATTTTCGCGTTTCCGGTTTCAACCAAAACAGAGCATGAACTCCTCTTAAGCGATGGAACACAAGTTCCGGAACCAAGTATTGTAACAGACATATCTTTATTATCAGAACCTGTTACTTCTTTCCGGTCTTTTTCTCTATCTGTGCTATTATCCACTTCTGTACCATTTCATTATTTGCAAGATCAAGATGATCCTTTAAAGCTGCAACAGGGAATTCCGCTCTTGCCATACTTTTGTGTCCTCCTGCGGAGCCTAAATGACTGAAAGCCTCTTCTGCAACATTGCCGGCATTTTTTCGCAAACCGTCGTTTCTTATAATAACAACAAAAATATCATTATATATACCTGAAACTATGCTCCACTTTATATGGCTGATTTTCATGAAAAAATCGGCCAGCAGCACACAAATATCCGGATTAACCACCTGTCCTGCATGAACAAATATTTTTCCTTTACGCTTTTTCATATTGTCAAGAGCATGCTTAAAATATTTTAAAAACCCTAAATTTAGTTCCGCCTGCTCAATTTTTCTGGCAATATTAATATTTGCATGTCTAAAAAGAAACTGAAAAGCTCTTACATCTTCAACCACCGCCTTTCTTTCAAAATCGCTGGTATCAGCCTTAATGGCATAATACAAAGCAGTTGCAAGTTTATATGACGGTTTTATCTTGGCAGCTCTCAAATATTCGGTCAGTATGCTTGCGGTTGCACCATATTTAGGTCTTATATCTTTATATTCAGTTTCATAATTTGTTTCGGGATGATGATCTATAATGGTATCAAATTTGAATTTAGAAAAAGCAGCATTATGATTAGGCTGCGAATCAACAATCACAAAACGGGAATATTTCTTTTCGTCTATCAGGTTAACGTGTACAAGGTTTACTCCGAGCAATCTTATCATTGCCAGATTATCAGGGCGTTTTATTATATTTATGCTTGAAATGGTAACACTGTTTACCCTGCCCCATAAAAGTCTTTTAACCGCCATTGCACTGGCAATAGCATCTGGGTCGGCATTGATTAAAATCAGCACATAATCTTTGTCTGTAAAATTGCTATAAAATTCATTCAGTTTTTCAGATGCTGAAATAGACATAATTTCATTTGTATATATTTTAGATTTTATCTTATTTTGATTTAAACATTAGAACCCGTGTTTCGAAATAATATCTTTAAAACTATCACAAGTCATCTAAGCTTGTAAATATCTGAATGAAATATGACGGATTTGCACTCGTTTTTTCATGTTCATTGTGATATTGAAAACAAGTATGATGGAAAATATACCAGACTTTGCAATATTATGGGCTAACATTTTGATCTTGCTTTTACTTTTTGCAAAGTTTGCTGCAAAACCGCTAATTGGTTTGTTAAAAGGCCGCAAGAAAAAACAGTCGAAAGAATTAGCAAATCTTGAGATGAAAAAAGAAACAATTCTTGGCGAAATAAAAGATATACACAAAACTCTTAATGAAAAACAAGCCGGTCTTGAAAGCACCAAAGAACATATAATAAAACAAGCTGAAAAAAAACTGTTTAATGATATTAAAGAAGCAGAAAATGAAAGCAATTTGATTCTTGAAAGGGCAAAACAGAAAACCGAAAACAGGATTATGCATGAAACGGAAAAATTTTATAAAGAAATCCGTTCGGAAATCCTGCCGGAAAGCAGGGATAAAATTGTTGACAAAGCATTATCAGATACATCTGACTATATTAATGAGGATGATTGATGGACTTATAAAAAGCCCACTCCAGGCCGAGTGCGGATAGGCACGGCCCGGAGTGAGGCAGATCTCTTTAATTAAAAACCAGTATATCACCCAAAACATCCGCTTTTACCACATTTCCTTCCTGAATTTCTCCCTTAAGTATCTCTATCGAAAGTGGGTTTTCCAGGTATTTCTGGATTGCACGCTTTAACGGGCGTGCGCCGTATATCGGATCGTATCCTTTTTCCACTATAAGCTTTACTGCATCATCAGATAAAACTAGTTTAATTTTCCTTTCTGCAAGTCTTGCTTCAAGTCTTTTAATCTGAATTTTTACTATTTCTCCGATCTGTTCGGGCGAAAGGTTATGAAAAATTATCGTTTCATCTATCCTGTTTAAAAATTCGGGCTTAAAGCTTGCTTTTAATGCTTCCGTAACCCTTTCTTCCATCTCTTTGCGTCTTGATATTCCCAGTTCCTGTATCCACTGACTTCCTACATTTGAAGTCATTATGATAATTGTGTTTTTAAAATCGACAGTTCTTCCGTGACCATCCGTCATCCTGCCATCATCAAGAATCTGCAATAAAACATTAAAAACCTCAGGATGGGCTTTTTCTATTTCATCAAAAAGTACCACCGAATAAGGTTTTCTTCTGACCGCTTCGGTTAGGTATCCTCCTTCATCATAACCCACGTAACCGGGAGGCGCTCCGATAAGCCTTGAAACCGCATGTTTTTCCATATATTCCGACATGTCTATTCTTACCATTGCCTGCTCACTGTCAAAAATAAACTCGGCGAGCGCTTTGGCAAGCTCTGTTTTTCCCACTCCTGTGGGTCCCATGAAAATAAATGAACCTATCGGCCTGTTAGGATCCTGCATACCTGATCTTGCTCTTCTTACAGCATTTGAAACTGCCTCAAGCGCTTCATCCTGGCCTACAACTCTTATTGCCAGCCGGTCTTCCATCCTTACAAGTTTTTCTCTTTCACTCTCAAGCATTTTTCTGACCGGAATCCCGGTCCATTTGGATATGACTTCGGCTATATCTTCGTCATCTACTTCTTCTTTCAGCATCTTTCTTTCGCTCTGCAACGATTCCAGATTCTTATTTGCATCATCAAGGCGTTTTCTGAGATCAACAGCCTTGCCGTATCTTATTTCCGCAACTTTGGCGAGATTGCCCTCTCTTTCAGCCTGCTGTTCTTCCGTACCAAGATGTTCAATTTCTTCTTTTATCTTTCTAATAATCTGTATCAGCTCTTTTTCCTTATCCCAGTGTGCTTTCATAGCATCAATTTCTTCCTTGAGATCGGAAAGTTCCGCTTCTATTTTTAAAAGGCGGTCTTTGGATGCCTGATCCGATTCCTTCTTTAAAGCCACTCGCTCAATTTCAAACTGTGTGATTTTACGCTGGATCTCATCTATTTCAGACGGCATGCTATCGATTTCTATCCTTAATTTCGATGCGCATTCATCGATCAGATCTATCGCCTTGTCAGGCAGAAACCTGTCTGAAATATAGCGATTTGACAAAGTGGCCGCAGCAATAATGGCGGAATCCATAATTCTGACACCATGATGTACTTCGTATTTTTCTTTAAGCCCGCGAAGGATAGAAATAGTATCTTCAACACTCGGCTCATTTACCATTACCGGCTGAAACCTTCTTTCAAGAGCGGCGTCTTTTTCAATATATTTTCTGTATTCATTTAATGTTGTAGCACCGACACAACGAAGCGTTCCTCTTGCAAGAGCTGGTTTTAACATGTTGGATGCATCCATCGCACCTTCTGCGGCTCCGGCTCCGACAAGAGTATGCAATTCATCTATAAATAGAATTATATCACCTTCCGCTTTTTCAACTTCCTTTAATACGGCTTTCAGGCGGTCTTCAAATTCTCCCCTGTATTTTGCGCCTGCAATCAAAGCACCCATATCAAGAGAAACAAGCCGTCTGTTTTTTAATGTCTCAGGAACATCCCCTGCCACAATCCTTCGGGCAAGCCCTTCAACAATAGCAGTTTTTCCTACTCCGGGTTCTCCTATAAGGACCGGATTGTTTTTTGTTCTTCTCGAAAGAACTTGAACTATTCGTCTTATTTCATCATCCCTTCCTATAACCGGATCAAGCTTTCCAAGCCTTGCAAGATCTGTAAGATCCCTGCTATATTTATTTAATGCCTGGTATTTTTCCTCCGGATTCGGATCCGTTATTCTCTGGTTCCCGCGGACATCTACAAGAACCTTTAATATTGAGTCACGCGTAATATTGTTGCGTTTCAAGATTTTAGATGCTTCTCCGTCACGTTCATCAGAGATGGCAAGAAGAACATGTTCGGTGCTCACATATTCATCTTTCATATTATTGGCTTCGGTAAAAGCCGAATCAAGCACATTCTTTAATCGCTGTGAAATGCTTACATCTCCAGCACCTCTGACCTTAGACAATCTATCAATCGAAACAGCAACTTCTTTTGCTACAGAATCAGGTGAAACACCAAGCTTGTTCAGTACGGCTCTTGTAATTCCCTCCTGCTCGCCAAGCATCGCGGAAAGCAGATGTTCGGGTTCTATCTGCTGATTAGTATTCTTTGAGGCCAGCGATTGCGCATTACCAATGGCCTCTTGTGATTTTATTGTAAATTTATCAAACCGCATTATTGCCTCCTGATTTTATAATATATTTAAGCAAGCATTATTTATTAATTCAATTTGTTATTTACAAACAACATCCGGTAATAAATTATTGCTTTTTGTCGGTAAAGCAAATCATAAAAAAAGTAATTATGTAGGTCTCAATTTTTATATCTATTAAAGCTTTTCGATAATTACCGGATAGTTATTTATTCTTTCAAAATAAACACGGAAAGCGCTATGTCAATTGGTGAAAGGAAGTAAGGTTAATAAATAACTTTACGTATGCCAATCGCGGATTTTGAGTAATCATTTTATATTGCATAATCATTTTATTTATTATAGATATCCCAAGCATATATAATAAATAAGGAATAATTATAGTATATTATTAAGTTTATATATAATAAAAAAGGGAACCTGACATGGGGGAAAAAAAAGAAACAAAAGCCAGGCTTCTGTCAGCATATTCTGATCACGAGAAAATAATTCCTGAGCCGTTGAAACTCAATCAAAATACTCCTGTATGCCCTGCTGATACAAAAGAAGAATGGTACCATCTGTTATTTAATAATATAAGCGACTCCGCTTTTGTGAATGAATGGTCTGATACAACAAAGTTACCTGATAAATTTATTGATGTAAATGACACTGCCTGTGAACAGCTCGGTTATTCAAGAAAAGAACTTTTGCAAATGAGTCCTTCCAAAATTGGAATTAAGTTTGAAAATACTACCAATATAGCTGACACTACTGAATCGCTGTTAAAAAATAAACTTGCCGCATGGGAAGGATTGTTTATTACAAAAGATGGTCGGGAAATTTATGTTGAGGTACATACCCGGCTTTTTTTTAAAAATGGCAAACAGTTCATTCTGTCCACTGTCAGAGACATAGGCGATCGAAAACGAGCGGAAGAAGCACTTAGAAAAAGTGAAGAAAAATATCATGATCTTTTTGAAAATGCAAATGACGCGAGTTTCCTTGCTGATGCAGAAGACAATATGATAGAAGTAAATAATAAGGCCCTTGAATTACACGGCTATTCCCGTGAAGAACTAATTGGAATGAGTATGTACGACCATATTTGCAAAGAAAATATGCCCCATTTTAAAGATATGTTAAAAAAATTTAAGGAAGCCGGCGGGCACAGTAAATTTCAAGTGAATACAATGGCAAAAGACGGACGAGAATTGGTTATGGAAGTTAGTGCATCGGCCATCATGGAAGGAAACAAGTATATCGGTGCTCGTACGATCGTTCGGGATATAACAGACCGCATTCTTGCTGAAAAGGCGCTACGCGAAAGCGAAGAACGCTATAGAGATCTGGTGGAAAACTCACCAAATATTATTTATTCGTATTCTGATAAGAGGGGTTTAATCTATAATTCTTCCCGCCTTGAAGATATTTTAGGGTATTCTAAACAATTTATTTTAGAAAAGCCGTATTTCTGGTACGAATGCTCGCATCCGGAAGATCAGGATATAATTTTAAAGGTCGTTAAGGATTTTTCAGAATGCAAGCATTACAATATTGAATACCGGATCAAAGACAAACAGGGGAAATGGCATTGGTTTGAGGACAGATCAATTAGTATATGTAAAGAAAATAACGAAATTATTATTAGCGGCCTGGCAACAGATATTACAGAACGAAAATTGATGGAGCAAGAGATACGCGAAATGTCCATACGGGACCAGCTAACGGAGTTATATAACAGACGCGGATTCATCACTCTTGCAGAGCAGCAGCTTAAATCGGCTAAAAGGGCAAAAACACGGATGACACTTTTGTTTCTGGATTCGGATGGCCTTAAGTTAATCAACGATACGCTTGGACACGAAGAAGGAGATAAAGCACTTTTCGATACGGCAGATATTCTCCGGCAGACTTTTCGTGAATCGGATATAATTGCCCGTATTGGCGGTGATGAATTTGCGGTACTAGCCGTAGATTCTACGGATATAAATTCTACAACAATTACACAACGGCTTCAACAAAACATAGATGATTTTAATGCAAAAAAAATAAAGCGATATATTCTTTCATTAAGCTGGGGTGCTGCTATATACGATCCTGATTCCGCACTCTCTCTGGACAGGCTTATGTCGATAGCAGACGAATTGATGTATAATCAAAAAAAATCTAAGCAATCTATCGAAGATCATAATAATTGTTAAATATTTATATTCTTTCTGCATTTGAAGCTGCCCTGAGGATAAATTTGATCATTTCAGGTTTACTTCTCCATAGATTATTTTCGGGGAACTCTTTTTGCAAGATTTTTTTTATTAGCTATAACTAACTTATAATTTTATAAATAAGACCGGAATTATGCCTATAATAGTTTTTATTCACGGTTTGGAAAGTTCCGGCCGTGGGGTAAAGGGTTCATTTTTTAAGAATAATTATCCTGAAATGATAGTTGAAGACTTTTCAGGAGATTTTGACGAAAGGATGCTAAGGTTAAATGCTATTTTAGCTCTAAAGAGCGATCTTATCATAATCGGTTCCAGCTATGGAGGATTAATGGCTGCTGTTTTTGCGTGCCTGAATTTTAAAAAGGTTCAAAAGCTCATTCTGCTGGCACCTGCGCTTAATTATATGCCCCCTGGAATTTATCCTGAAAAGCGTTTGGATATACCTGTCTATATATACCATGGAAATCAGGATCAAGTTGTTCCTCATGGTCCGGTACACGACATAGCCGATAAAATATTTTCCAATCTGATATGGCATCTGGTGGATGACGATCACTCACTCCATAAGACCTTCTTTAACTTGAATTGGAATCTCCTTTTAAGCTGAAATAATCCTATTCAAACCAACTGAATTTTTGATATATAACGACATTCCAATGTTTTGGTTAAAAATAATCCAATTATCAAAAAAAGATTTTTGTTATTTCATAAATTATGCTATGAAGTATTAAATATCATAAAATTAATTTGCTCAATTTATATTTATTCGTAAAAAGTAATTAAATGACTTTTGTTTGGCAGGCAAGGTCTTACATTCTTCAGCCGCTTGTACTAAATTGAGCAACTCCGCTGTGAACTGCTGTTAATCTGTTACAATAATGGTGATTTATATGAATATAAACGAAAAAGACTTTTTTCATCAGGCTACCATTCGTATCTGCGGCAGTCTTGAGATCGATCAGGCATTGCTGCATTCTTTCCTTTATCTGAAAGATTTTATTCCATTAGATGAAATGTGGCTTGCCTTGTTTGACAAAGATATTGGTGCATTGAGAGCCATAGCAATAGCCGATTTTACCGGTGCAAAAAAAATGGACACTATCGTTCCTCTTCCTCACAATGTAAGGACAGAGATAGACAAACAGGATTTTACTCCTAAAAAGGTTACAATCATAAACCGTATGGAGCTTAATCCGATGGCACTGAATTTATCAATTATTCTTGGATATCCTGAATCGTCATGTATGATTTTCCCTCTTTTAACAGACAGCGCAAGACTTGGAGTTTTAGTTATGAGAGCCGGAGGTAAAGACAGGTATCTTGATTCACACGCAAGATGGGTTGCAATGCTGCACGACCCCTTTGCGGTTGCTATGTCTAACGCTTTAAGGCATGAGGATGTCCTTAAGCTGAAAGATATGTTGGCTGATGACAATCAATATCTGACCCGTGAACTCCGTCAGTTGGCCGGTGATAAAATTGTAGGTGCTGATTCAGGTCTTAAAAATGTAATGGATATGGTGCATCAGGTAGCACCGCGTGATAATCCAGTGCTGCTTATGGGTGAGACCGGGGTTGGCAAAGAGGTTGTCGCAAATGCCATTCATTATGCTTCACCCCGCAAAGAAGGTCCGTTTATTAAAGTAAACAGTGGCGCCATACCGGAAGGTCTTATAGACAGCGAATTGTTTGGACATGAAAAAGGTGCATTTACTGGTGCAGTTTCTCAAAAAAGAGGCCGTTTCGAGAGGGCTCATGGCGGAACAATTTTTTTAGATGAAATTGGGGATTTACCGATGCAAGCGCAAAGCAGGCTTTTGCGGGTGATTCAGCAAAAGGAGCTTGAGCGTGTTGGTGGCACAAAAACAATAACTGTAGACACGCGTATTATTGCCGCTACTCACCGTAACCTGGAACAGATGGTTGGGAACAACAGATTCCGCGAAGATCTTTGGTACAGGCTGAGTGTGTTTCCTATCGTAATACCTCCTTTGAGGCAACGCAATTCCGATATTCCGGCACTTGTTGAGCACTTTTTAAAACGTAAAACAAGAGAGCTGAATTTTCGTGGTATTCCTCCTATTGCGCCAGGAGCAATTGAACGCCTTATTGATTATCCATGGAAGGGAAACGTAAGAGAGCTTGAAAATATGGTTGAAAGGGCTTTGATACAATATAGCGGCGGATTATTAAATTTTGGTCACTTCATATTTTCTCAAGCCGATGATACCCCGGTTCTTTCAAAAGTTAACGGCAGGAAACTCAAATTGGATGAGCTTATTGCCAGTCATATCCGGTTAGTACTTGAAGAAACTCAGGGGAAAATAAGCGGTGCCGGTGGTGCCGCTGAGCTGCTTGGCATAAATCCCAATACACTCCGGTGCAGAATGGATAAACTTGGAATTAAATATGGGAAAAAGAAACAGGTGGGTCACATAACAAACTCGCAATCCTGAGGATTGCAGTGTACTTATTTGTACGCTGCAAATACAAATTGCTAACCACACCTTAATATACTTAAGTTGTGGTTAGCAATTTGTTAGAATTGAGCTCTTAAATATTTATCTAGATCGTATCTTCACCCGTTTGTTCTGATACAGGTGCTGCTTTCTCTTTAGCTTTATCAATTACAGGCTTTTTGCCACTGAATTTTTGCTTCTTTGCAGCAATCTTTGTTTTTTTCTTCTTTTCATCTTTCTTTTCGCTCTTATCGGAACCTATCAGTTCAATCATTGATATGGGGGCAGCATCTCCAGGCCGAATCCCAATTTTTACTATCCTCGTATATCCTCCGGCAATCGAACCAAACCGTTTGGAAGCTTCTTCAAAAAGCTTATGAACAACATCTTTTTCTCTAACTATGGATAGCGCCTGACGTCTAGCATTAAGATCACCCTGCTTTGCAAGTGTAATAATCTTATCCGCCCAGCGTCTCAATTCTTTTGCTTTAACATCTGTTGTACGTATTCTGTCATGCTTTAACAAAGAAGTTACCATATTTCTAAACATGGCTTCCCTATGACTGCTTGTTCTTCCTAATTTCAAACCTGCATTTTGATGTCTCATATAACTCTTTATTCTCCTTCTGCTTCGTCTTCTTCAGGAAGTACAAATTCTTCCAGTTTCATTCCCAGAGAAAGGCCCATTTCACTCAATACTTCTTTAATTTCGTTTAGTGATTTTCTTCCGAAATTTTTTGTTCTGAGCATCTCAGCCTCAGTCTTATTAACTAACTGATATATTTTGAATATATTAGCATTTTTAAGGCAATTTGCACTTCTCACCGAAAGCTCTAACTCTTCAACGCTTCGATATAGATTTTCATTAAATTGAGGCTTCTGTCGCTTATCAGCTTTCTTCTCTACTTCCGGTTCAAGTTTTTCATCAAAATTGATAAAAATTGACAACTGCTCTTTTAATATTTTTGCAGAATATGAAAGTGCATCTATAGGCGAAAGACTTCCATCCGTCCAAACTTCCATTGTAAGTTTATCATAATCGGTTCTCTGACCGACGCGTGCATTTCCTACCACATAGTTGACCCGTTTGACAGGCGAAAAAACTGAGTCTATAGGAATTGTTCCTACAGGATCTTCCTCATTCTTGTTGGCTTCGGATAAGGAATAACTCTTTCCAACTGCAACGGTCATAGTAGCTTTGAAAACAGCATCCTTTGATAACGTTGCAATGTGGACATCAGGATTTAAAACTTCACATTTACCGTCATCACTTATAATATCACGCGCTGTTACTTCACACTCATCTTTTGCATCTATGCGTACTGTTTTTGGTCCATTGTCTGCCGTCTTGAATCGAACACCTTTAAGGTTAAGGATAATCTCAGATACATCTTCGAGCACACCCGGTATCACGCTGAATTCATGAAAAACAGAATCGATTTTCACAGTTACAACAGCGGCACCATACAGCGATGATAACATTATGCGCCTTAAAGCATTACCGATAGTTAATCCAAACCCTCTTTCAAGAGGTTCACAAACGAACTTGTCATAGTTGGGCATATTGGTGGTTACCTGAACTTTATCAGGCATAATCATCTCTTGCCAGTTCATGTACATAAGTTCATTTGAAGCCATATTTATTTTCTCCAGATTTTTTCAGGGAACATTTTATATGAATGATATAGCAAAACTATTCAGATATATAGCGATTATTGCATCTTGTGCATAGCATATATGCATATCTAACAAAACACTATTACAAGACCCTGTAAGTATATTATTTAGAATAAAGTTCGACTATAAGCTGCTCCTGGATAGGCATAGTAATATCTTCGCGAACAGGAAAACTTTTAACTCTTCCCTTATAATTATCTTTTTCCAATTCTAACCATTGCGGAACGCCCCTGCGAGCAACAGCATCTAAAGAATCACTTATTGCCTTAACATTACGGCTGGCTTCATTTAGCTCCAATATATCCCCTATTTTTATCAGATATGATGGTATATTAATTTTTTTGCCATTTATCTTAAAGTGATTATGTCTAACAAAATGACGGCCCTGAGAACGTGAGGCAACAAAACCAAGTCTGTAAACAACATTATCCAGTCTTCGTTCAAGCATTACAAGGAGATTTGTACCTGTAATGTTTTTTTGCCGTTCTGCTCTTTCGAAAAAGAGATGAAACTGTTTTTCTGAAAGCCCGTATAAGCGTTTTGTTTTTTGCTTTTCCCTGAGCTGAACACCATAATCGGAAAATTTTCTGCCACGTCGCTGGCCGTGCTGCCCTGGTGAATAGCTGCGCCTGTCAAAAGCACATTTATCCGAATAGCAACGATCACCCTTAAGAAACAATTTTAAATTTTCGCGCCGGCACAGCCGACATACCGCACCTATATATCGTGCCAAATCTTCCTCCTTTTAAAACTGATAACTCACTTTGTTTAACTCGAATTGGCAATAATTACTTATTATAATCAATATTTTCGCAAATAGCCTGTTAGCAATAATTAAGATGAAAAACAGATTAAATTCGATATGAGGTATATATTCATGCCCATTATCCATTCATCCGGAATAAAGCATTCAACTCATAAAGAAGTAATGTCACAGAATCCAGTATAATATATTATTATTTTTATATTATTCAACAAGTCTCTGCTTTTGAGTTCGTTTCATGTTACATTATTTCACTTTAGGTATAAATTAGCTTTTACGAACGCATCTCAAATATATTATCAAAAATAAAAGCTGCCAAATGCTGCTTTCATACTTAATCCAATTACTACACCCTGCGTCTTTTTGGAGCCCTGCAACCATTATGGGGAATTGGCGTTACATCTTTAATCATTAAAATATTAAATCCCGTTGCCTGAAGCGCACGAAGTGCTGATTCCCTTCCAGGGCCAGGGCCTTTTACAAAAACATCTACGTTTTTCATTCCATGTTCCATCGCTTTTTTAGCGGCATCTTCAGCCGCAAGCTGTGCAGCAAATGGTGTGCTTTTCCTTGAACCTTTAAAGCCCTGGACTCCGGCACTAGACCATCCGACAACATTACCAGCAGGATCTGTAATCGAAATTATGGTATTATTAAAAGTAGAGTATATATGTACTACTCCGCTGGGTATATTCTTTTTTTCTTTCTTTTTTACTCGGGTTTTTTTCGCCATATATAGAGCCTCTGTTTATTAATTTACTTCTTTTTTGTTACAGCCTTTTTCTTTACCGTAGAACGTTTCGGGCCCTTTCTGGTTCTCGAATTTGTTTTTGTTCTTTGACCCCGCACGGGAAGCGATTTTCTATGGCGAAGTCCGCGGTAGCAACCAAGATCCATAAGTCTCTTGATGTTCATCGAAATATCAGTACGGAGTTCACCTTCAACTTTATATTCTGTATTTATAATCTGACGGATACTATTGATTTCTGTTTCAGATAACTGATCTACTTTTGTATCCGGATTAATATTAAGCTTTGAGAGTATCGATTTTGACATGGATCTTCCTATGCCGTAAATATATGTCAGGCCGATTTCAACTCTCTTCTGCTTAGGTAGATCTACTCCTGCAATTCTTGCCAAAGCTTATCCTCCTTCTTATCCCTGCCTTTGTTTATGTCTTTTATTTTCACAGATTACTCTAATCACGCCTTTTCTGCGAACAATTTTGCATTTTGTGCATATTTTCTTAACTGACGCCCTGACTTTCATTTACAGTGCTCCTCATATACCCAATACTATAATTTGCATAAATAGATATAATTTTATTATTTCGTTCTATACGTTATTCTGCCACGTGTAAGATCATAAGGCGACAATTCTACAGTAACTTTATCGCCTGGAAGTATTTTTATAAAATGCATGCGCATTTTTCCTGATATATGCGCAAGAACCTTATGTTTATTTTCAAGCTCGACCCTGAACATGGCATTGGGCAGCGTCTCAAGCACTGTTCCTTCTACCTTGATTGCTTCCTCTTTTGCCATATGGTTCAACTCCCAATTCTTTCACTTAAAATAACTGGTCCATTTTCAGTAATTGCTATCGTATGTTCAAAATGTGCAGATAGCCCGCCATCTTTTGTTATGGCTGTCCAACCATCTTCAAGTATATCTACTTCACAGCCTTTCTCATTAACCATCGGTTCAATTGCTATTGTCATTCCCGCATTCAGCATAATTCCAATGCCTGGTTTTCCGTAATTCGGAATCTGCGGATCCTCATGCAGACTGCTTCCTATTCCATGTCCCACAAAAACACGTACAACTGAATAGCCGGCAGCTTCGACATGAGATTGAATAGCATGTGATATATCTGATAACCTTCCTCCCGGTACTGCTTTTGTAATGCCTTTATATAAAGACTCTTTTGTTGTAAGAATAAGTCTTTTTGCAGATTTGGATATTTTCCCAACAGGCACAGTTATAGCTGAGTCACCGTAATATCCATCAAACAACACCCCAAAATCAAGGCTTACAATATCACCTTCTACAAGGGATTTTTTTGAAGGCAAACCATGAACAACAACATTATTTACAGAAGTACAAAGCGAATATGGATACCCTTTATAACCCTTAAATGCCGGTAAGGCATTCTTTTTTCGTGCCAGCCTCTCGGCGACTTCATTCAGATATAAAGTAGTAACACCGGCTTTTACTTCTTTTTTAAGCTTAGCAAGGATATCCGCTACAATCTGGTTGCTTATCCTAATCTTTTCTATTTCTTTAGGTGATTTAAAAACCACCATATCAGAAACGCCCTTTAACTCTTGCCCCGCCTTTTTTAAGGAACCCTTCATAATTGCGGGAAATCATATGCGATTCTACCTGTGAAATAGTATCAATTGCAACACCAACAACTATTAACAATGCAGTTCCTCCAAAATAAAAAGGAACACTAAGTTTACTAATCAATATAGATGGGAGTACGCATATGCACGAAACATATATTGCACCTCCTAAAGTAATTCGAGTCAACACTTTATCTATATAATCAGAGGTGCGTTTTCCTGGTCTTATCCCTGGAATATAGCCTCCCTGTTTTTTCATGTTTTCTGCAACATCAACAGGATTAAATGTTATAGCCGTATAAAAATAGCAGAAAAAAATTATCAATCCAACAAAAATAAGTTCATAAATCAGGCTGCCGGGCGTAAGAGCTTTGGCAAAACTCTGCATAGATTCTATCTTAATAAAGCTTGCAATAGTTGCTGGAAACATCATTATGGAAGACGCAAAAATCGGAGGAATAACGCCGGACGTATTTAACTTAAGGGGTAGGTGTGTGCTCTGCCCGCCATACATTTTTCTGCCTACTATCCTTTTTGCGTATTGAACCGGTATTCGCCTCTGACCCTGTTCGGCAAATATAATAGCGGCAACTACTGCTACCATAAACACCAGCAGTATAATAACCAGAAATATACTCATTTCACCGGTTGAAACCAACCTGAATGTATTCACTATAGCATTTGGCATTCCGCAGATAATGCCCGCAAAAATAATAAGAGATATTCCGTTTCCTATACCGCGCTCTGTGATCTGCTCGCCAAGCCACATTATAAAGGCTGTACCAGCAGTAAGTGTGATTACGGTTATTATCCTGAATCCCCAGCCCGGAGATAAAACAATGGCAGCTCCTCCTGGTGAAGTCATACTTTCAAGACCTATGCTAATACCAAATCCCTGTATTATGCTTAGCAGAATAGTACCATATCGGGTATATTGAGTAATTTTTTTACGTCCCTGCTCTCCTTCTTTTGATAGACGCTCAAGATGCGGAACAGCGACAGTTAAGAGCTGCAAAATAATTGATGCGCTGATATAAGGCATTATGCCAAGCGCAAATACGGATAATTTTTCAAACGCGCCACCGGAAAACATATCAAACAGACCAAGCAGGGTACCCTTTGCTTTGGCAAAAAATGATGCAAGAGCAACACTGTCAATACCAGGTACCGGAACATGCACTCCGATCCGGTAAACAAGTATCAATGCCAGAGTTACTATTATTCTTTTTTTTAGCTCAGGTATTTTGAATATATTCTGGAAGCCGCTTCCAACCATTTATATAACCTCTATTTTACCACCAGCTTTTTCAATCTTCGCTCTTGCGCCATTGCTCACTCTGTTTAGTTTTATCGTCAACGAATAATCTATATCACCCTGAGCAAGAAGCTTTATACCATCGTGTCTTCCCTTGACAACCCCTGTGGTTACAAGCAAAGCCTCATCAACCAATGATCCGCTTTCAAATTTTAATAGATCTCGTATATTGATGACGGCAAAATCCTTTTTGAAAATATTAGTAAAGCCAACCTTGGGAAGTCGCCTATGGATAGGCATTTGACCGCCTTCAAATCCTGGCCTTACACCACCACCAGAGCGGGCTTTATGGCCTTTATGACCTTTTCCCGAAGTCTTACCAGTTCCTGATCCAGGACCTCGTCCAATTCGCTTGGGTGAAGTTTTTGCTCCCTTATGTGGTGATAATTCATGTAGTTTCATCTATCTTCTCCTCAGCCTTAACAAGATGTGATACCTTGCCGATCATGCCTCGAATCGATGGAGTATCAATTAACTCAACTGTTTTGTTGAGTTTTGTAAGACCAATACCAGACAATACCTTTCTGTGTTTTTCCGGTCGTCCGATCATGCTTTTTATAAGTGTAATTTTAAGTGTTCCAGACATTTATCATCTTCCCTGTTATAGCTCTTCTACGGTTTTACCCCGTCGCTCAGCCACCTGCTCACGGCTCTCTAGTTTTTTTAACCCGGAAATGGTCGCCTTTACAACATTATGGGGATTATGAGATCCCATACACTTCGTAAGAACATTCTGGATACCAACAGCTTCAAGAACTGCACGGACTGCGCCACCGGCAATAAGCCCTGTTCCCTTGGATGCAGGCTTCAAAAGAACGCGGCCAGCTCCAAATTTACCTATAACTTCAAAAGGAATCGTTCCTTCCACGAGAGAAACGCTTACCATATTTTTCTTTGCCTGATCTACGCCCTTACGTATAGCCTCCGGTACTTCTCCGGCTTTTCCAAGACCATAACCAACACTTCCTTCACCGTCACCGACAACAACGATAGCGCTAAAACTGAACCTTCGGCCACCCTTAACAACTTTAGCCACTCTATTAATATAAACAACTTTATCTATTAACTGATTTTCGCCTGCATCTCGTTTGAACAAGGCTCTGCCTCCTTCATTATAATTAAAAAACTAGAAATCCAATCCAGCTTCACGCGCACCTTCCGAAACAGCCTTGATGCGTCCGTGGTATAAAAAACCGCTGCGGTCGAAAACAACTTTTTTATATCCTTTTTCAATGGCACGAATACCAATGGTCTTTCCTACCAAATTTGCTACGGAAAGTTTCTTTTTCACATCAATTTGGCTTGTAACAGATTTTTCGATACTTGATGCGGCCACAAGAGTACTCCCTTTTGTATCGTCAATTATCTGTGCATAAATATGCTTCGCACTTCTAAAAACGCATAATCGTAGTCGTTCTTGCGTGCCTACTAATTTTTTTCTTATTCTTTTTTTTCTCTTTAATCGTGCCTGATATTTTATATTTACTGACCCCATATTATATTTCCTTGTTTTATCAACGATTATGAGATCGAAACACATATTTCTTTCATCATCAAATCGTAACATATAAAAATTTGATTATTTAGTACCCGTTTTGCCTGCTTTTTTGCGAATACTTTCCTCAGCGTATTTTATTCCCTTCCCCTTATATGACTCTGGAGGTTTTAATCTTCTTATTGTTGCGGCAGCCAATCCCAGCTGCTGTTTACTAATTCCTGAAAGTTTGATAATCGTATTTTTTTCAACTGCCGCAGTAATGCCTTCAGGAAGATCAAAAACAACCGGATGTGAAAATCCAAGATTAAATATTAAGCTTTTATCTTTGAGTTCAGCGCGGTATCCTATGCCATTTATTTCGAGAATCCGTTCAAATCCCTTATTAACTCCGGTTATCATATTGCTGACAAGACTTCTTGTCATGCCATGCAAAGCTCTCCCTGACCTGTTATCTGAACATGTTGAAACAATAACAAAGCCACCTTCAATCTTTAAATCTATATCTGGATGGATTGTTTGGGTAAGAAAACCCTTTTCCCCCTCAACTGTTATTACTTTATCCTTATATTGGATCTTGATCTTATCAGGAACCTGAATCGGTTTTTTCCCTACGCGAGACATCTATCACTCCTCTATTCATACCGAATCTTATCTTACCAAATTTTACAGAGGACTTCGCCCCCCAAGTTTTCCTTAGCAGCTCTTTTGTCAGTCATTATACCTTTAGAAGTAGACAAAACGGCAACACCCATACCACCAAGAACCGGCTTTAATTTATTGTTCTTTGTATATGTCCGGCGACCCGGCTTGCTGACCATTTCGATCCCGTAAATAGCGCTGCTCTGGTTCTGACCATACTTAAGGTAAATACGCAAAATACCTTGCTTATCATCTTTAATTAATTTATAATTTTTTATGAAACCCTCGTTTTTAAAAACCTTAGCCAACTCGGTTTTCAATTTCGATGCGGGCATATCGACACTGTTCATTCTTGCCTTACCGGCATTCCTAATCCGGGTCAACATATCCGCAATTGGATCACTTATTGCCATTCTTCTCTCCGATCTTTATATCCATATTAACCAAAAAACCAATCCGGAAGAACTAATATTTTACCAGCTGGATTTGGTAACACCTGGAAGTTTGCCTGCTGAAGCAAGGTCTCTAAAACAAATACGACAAATTCCAAACTTTCTGATAAACCCCCGCGGCCGACCACAAATCGGACATCTGTTATAAGCCCTTACGCCAAACTTAGGTTTTTCCTTCGCTTTATTTCTAAGCGCCTGCTTCGCCAACTCATCCTCCTTGAGACCTTAGCATAACATCAATCTTTTGCTCTTATTAGCACTATATTTTCACTAATTTAATTTCTTTAGATTAAAATTTCTCACGGATTAAACCTGATGCTTTACCTCCGTTTAAAATTCTCACCTTCCTTGAGCTTGAGCAAAATTGGATATTTCTCAAAGGCCTATCATTATAACTTTTTTAGCCGTAATCTTAGGCTTTATACATTGCCGTTCAAGACATTAATTTTAATATTAAATTAATTTTTAAATGGCATTCCAAGAAGTCTTAATAGCTCTTTTCCTTCTTTATCTGTAGTCGCTGAAGTTACAACACAAACATTCAACCCTTTAATCTTCTCTATCTTATCATAATCAATTTCGGGGAAAATTATATGTTCCTTTATGCCCAGTGTATAGTTTCCATATCCATCAAAAGCTTTACCTGATATACCCCTGAAATCTCTTACCCGCGGAAGTGTAATATTTACAAGTTTATCAAAAAAATCATACATACGATCTTTTCTAAGTGTAACCATACAGCCGATAGGCATACCCATTCTTAATTTGAAAGCGGCTATAGACTTTTTTGCCCTGGTAATAACCGGTCTCTGGCCTGTTATAATTTTGAGCTCATCAACTGCCGAATCAAGTAGTTTTATATTATGAATTGCCTCTCCAAGACCAATGTTAACCACCACTTTCTCAAGTTTGGGAACCTGCATTCTGTTCTTATACTGAAAGTTCTCAATCAGTTTAGGAACAACCTCTTTGTCATAATAAAGTTTTAACCGTGCCATTACTTTCCTTTCAAAAACAAAAAACTTCTACTTGACACTATTTATCTATAATCTCACTGCACTTTCGGCAAACACGAACTTTTTTTTCATTTTCAAGATACTGCATCTTATTACGAACAGGCTTAATACACTTGTTGCACATCAACATAACATTTGACACATGAATTGGAGCTTCAACGGAAACAATTCCACCCTGCCTGTTCTTTGCAGAGGGTTTAGTATGTCGTTTCACTATATTTACGTTCTCCACCAAAATTCTGTTGTCTTTTCTTATTACTTTGACAACTTTGCCTATTTTGCCCTTGTCCTTGCCGGCAATCACCTTAACCTTATCGTCCTTCTTTATATATAACATAAACCACTTCTCCACGGGCGGGATTAAACTATAATACTTCCGGAGCCAACGAAATGATTTTCATAAATTTTTTTGCTCTGAGTTCTCTTGCAACAGGCCCAAAAATTCGTGTTCCAATCGGTTCCTTGTTAGCCGAAATCAATACAGCCGAATTATCATCGAATCTTATAAATGATCCGTCCGGCCTTCTTATCTCCTTTTTGGTGCGCACCACAACTGCTTTAAGCACTTCACCCTTTTTTACCTTGGAGTTAGGAATGGCTTCTTTAACAGATACAACAATAATATCGCCAATACTGGCATAACGCCTTCTTGAACCTCCAAGAACTTTAATACAATATACTACTTTTGCACCGGAGTTATCGGCTACCGTTAACTTAGTCTCTGCCTGAATCATTTCAATTTCCCTCTAAAATCAAACAGCTTTTTCAACTATCTCGCTGATACGCCATCTTTTTGTCTTGCTTAAAGGCCTAGATTCGGTAATCATAACCCTATCTCCGGCTTTGCAAGAATTTTTTTCATCATGAGCGGCAAATTTTGTCCGTCTTCTTATATATTTGTGATAAAATTTATGTTTGACCAGTCTTTCGACCTGAACAACAACCGTTTTATCCATTTTGTCGCTTACAACAGTTCCGACCATTTGTCTTTGTATTCCTCTTTTATCCATGGCAGCAATTATTCTTTATCTTTTTTTAAAAGTTCAAATTCCTGAATAATAGTCTTTATTCTTGCAATTTCGCGCTTATTAAGCTTCATCTTACCTGAGCTTTCAAGCTGACCCATTCCATTCTGAAAGCGAAAATTAAACAGGCCCTCTTGCAACTCATTTAATTTTCTCAGACGTTCTTCCTGGCTCAGATCTCTAATTTCACTTGCTTTCATCTTATATACTGCTCCTGTCTATAAACTTTGTTTTAACTGAAAGTTTATGTGATGCAAGCCTTAAGGCCTCTTTGGCAATATCCTTTTCTATCCCTTCCATTTCATAAAGTATTTTCCCGGGACGAACTATTGCAACCCACCCTTCAGGAGCACCTTTTCCTTTACCCATTCTAACTTCAGCAGGTTTTTTTGTAAAGGGCTTATCCGGAAAAATTCTTATCCACATCTTACCGCCTCTTTTTACATGCCTTGTAATGGCAATACGTGCAGCTTCAATTTCCTTTGAACTGATTGCACCACATTCCACCGCCTGCAATCCGTATTCGCCGAAATCCAAATTTGAACCACGGTTGGCAAGACCCTTCATTCTTCCTTTTTGTTGTTTTCTGAATTTTACTTTTTTAGGACTCAGCATCTGCTTTTCTCTCCCACAGGCTAATTTATACCCGCTTCAATTTGATCTTTCCTTAGGATTTCTCCTTTAAAAACAAAAACCTTGATGCCTATTATTCCATAGGTTGTTAAAGCTTCGGTAAAGCCGTAATCAATATCAGCCCTTAAGGTGTGGAGAGGAACACGACCTTCACGGTACCATTCCCTCCTTGCCATTTCTGCTCCCCCAAGTCTACCGGAACATATTATTTTCACACCCATTGCACCAAATCTCATGGCCGATGCAACTCCACGTTTCATAGCTCTTCTAAAGGCTACCCTTTTTATAATCTGCTGGGCAACACTTTCGGCAATTAGCTGGGCATCTATCTCAGGCTTTCTTACTTCCTGAATATCTATAAGTACTTCATGAGATATCTGTTTTTCAAGCTCCTGCTTAAGCTGTAGTATTTCAGAGCCTTTTTTCCCTATTATAATACCGGGTCTTGATGCATAAATCCGGAGCCTTACTCGCTTGGATGATCTTTCAATTTCAATTCTTGATATGCCTGCACTATTAAGCTTCTTTTTCAAGAATTTACGAATATTTGAATCTTCCAGTATATATTCAGCATAATTCTTACCGGCATACCATCTTGATTCCCATGTTTTAACTATACCCAATCTCAGCCCAATAGGATTTACTTTCTGACCCAAGCTTTTTCCTCCTTTTTTACGACGAACTATCAGCCAAAGTTACAGTAATATGCGTAGTTCTTTTAAGTATACGTGTTCCCCTACCACGTGCTCTCGCCGCAAACCGTTTCAATGTGGGACCGGTATCCGCAACAATATTGCGAACAACCATTGAATCCACATCTATCTTTGGATTCTGGTTTGCATTTGCAACAGCAGATCTTAGTATTTTTTCAACAATTCCAGCAGACTTCTGCGGCATAAATTTGAGTTCATTCAAAGCTGCCTCTACCTTTTTCCCCTTCACCGCACCGATAAGTTTTCGGACTTTCTGAGGAGAAATACGCATATATCTTGCTAACGTCTTGACCTCCATAGCAATTATTCCTTTTTCTTTCTTCTTACTTTTTCAGTTTAGTTTTCTTATCGCCTGCATGCCCGTAAAAAGTCCTTGTAGGAGAAAATTCTCCCAGCTTGTGACCGACCATGTTTTCTGAAATAAAAACTGGAATAAACTTTTTTCCGTTGTGAACCGCCATTGTAGTTCCAACCATTTCGGGAATAATAGTTGAGCGCCTTGACCATGTTTTTATAACTTTAGCACCCCGACTTTCATTAACAGCCAAGACTTTTTTTAATACACTTTGTTCTACGTATGGACCTTTTTTTAACGACCGTGGCATATATTCTCCTGCAAAATAGAATATGGCGTATCTTTATATAAAATATATATAGCAAACGCCTGACTTTATTTCTGTGTGCGTTTTTTTACTATATAAGAACTTGTTTTCTTGTTCTTCCTAGTTTTATATCCTTTAGACGGAATACCCCAAGGGCTGCATGGATGTCGTCCACCCGATGACCTGCCTTCTCCTCCGCCCATCGGATGATCAACAGGGTTCATAGCAACACCCCGGACTTTAGGCCTTCTTCCAAGCCACCGTTTTCGTCCTGCTTTCCCGATAGATATATTCTCATGAACAACATTACCAATCTGCCCTATCGTCGCTTTACATTTTAAAAGCACCATCCTGACTTCTCCTGATGGCAGTTTTACCAAGGCATACCTATCTTCCTTTGCCATAAGCTGTGCAAATGTCCCGGCACTTCTTACTATCTGACCACCTTTTCCGATACGCAGTTCAATATTATGTATATGTGTACCTAACGGTATATTACTCAAAGGCAGGGTATTACCGGGTTTGATATCGGCATCAGGACCAGATATAACAGTATCGTCAACGTTAAGATTCAATGGAGCAATAATATAGCGTTTTTCCCCATCTATATAATGAAGCAGTGCAATCCTGGCGCTCCTGTTGGGATCATACTCAATTGCCGCGACCCTGGCAGGAATCCCTGTTTTATCCCGCTTAAAATCAATTATCCTGTAATGTCTTTTACTTCCGCCGCCAATGTGTCTACTGGTAATACGGCCATGAACATTACGCCCACCACTTTTTTTTGAGGCTTTTAAAAGGCTTTTCTCCGGTTTCGAACATGTAATTTCTTCAAACGTCGAATAAACCTGGAATCGTCTTCCGGCAGATGTTGGTTTTACTTTCTTTACAGCCATGCTATACTCCTAAATCTATACTCCTTCAAAAAATTCAATACGTTCACCAGGCATGAGTTTGACAATAGCTTTTTTATAATCATTGCGTTTCCCAAGAATACGGCCTCTTCGCTTGAATTTTCCCATAACCTGAATCGTTTTTACGCTGGAAACTTTGACTTTGAAAATGTCTTCAACCGCTTTTTTAATTTCTACCCTGTTAGCCTTACGGTTAACTTCGAAAGTAACCTGGTTGGCCGATTCTTTTTGAATTGTACTTTTTTCAGTAATTAAAGGCCTTTTTATAATATCATAACAAATCATGCTGTTAATCTCCCTTCAATACCTTTTATTGAAGTCTCAAGCAAAATCAGTTTTTCGTACTTTAAGATATCATAAACATTTAAGCCCTCGTATCTCATTACCTTAATATCAGGCACATTTCTTGATGAAAGCTCAAGGTTTTCATTTGTTTTTTCGGTAACAATTAATGCTTTTTTAATCTTAAGAGTGTCAAGTACAGAAATAAAACTTTTCGTTTTTGCTTTCTCAAACTCTAATTTATCAATAACAAGAATATTGTTATCCATTATTTTGCTACTTAATGCCATCTTAAGAGCCAGTCTTTTTATTTTCTTGGGAACTTTGTAAGAGTAAGATCTCGGATCAGGTCCAAAGATCGAACCTCCTCCTCTTAATAAAGGGGATTTTATATCACCTCTACGTGCCCTGCCCGTTCCTTTCTGCCGATACAGCTTTCTAGTGCTTCCCCTAACATCGCTGCGATGTTTTACAGAAGCGCTGCCTGCCCGCCTACAGGCAAGCTGCATGGTAACAACTTCATGCAGCACACCGGGTTTCACAGGAATGTTGAAGATACTATCTGCAAGCTCAAGCTGCGATACTTTTTCCCCGTTTAAATTGTAAACATCTATAAGTGGCATAATCTATCCGTCCTAATTAATTTACTTTTCAACTCTTTATCGTAAAGCAACGTCCATTTGCAAACATGCTCATTTATTCATAGTTTTCGGCTTTAAGACAGAAATCATGCCCGACTTTGGACCCGGCACAGCTCCCTTCAGCAATATCAAATTATCATGCTGCCTTATATCTATGATTTCTAAATTCCGCATAGTCTGCTTACAGCAGCCATAATGACCAGGAAGCTTTTTGCCTTTAAATACCCTTGAAGGCCATGCACTTGCGCCTATAGAACCCGGGATCCTGTGGCAGTGACTACCATGGGTTTTTCTTCCTCCGGAAAATCCATGTCTTTTAATTACACCGGAAAAGCCCCGCCCTTTTATGATTCCGCTCACATCCACCAAGTCTCCGATATTAAACATTTCAATATTTAATACCTGACCCAGCTTATATTCTCCTGGGTTTTCAACAGAAAACTCCCGCATATATTCACAGGATTCCAGACCGCCTTTATTTAAATGACCTTTAACCGGCTTATTAATACGTGTTTTCTTTTTTTCACCAAAGCCGACCTGTAGCGCATTATAACCATCTTTTTCATTGGTCTTTATCTGGGTTACTACACACGGCCCGACCTTTAACACAGTTACCGGCACACATTTTCCGTCTGAAGAAAACATGACGGTCATCCCTAATTTCTTACCTATCATTCCTCTACACATAGCTATTACCGTTTCCTATGCTACAGTTTTATCTCGACATCCACTCCCGGAGAAAGGTCAAGTTTCATCAGGGCGTCAACTGTCTGCTGCGTTGGTTCTATAATATCGAGTAGTCTTTTATGTGTTCTCATTTCAAACTGCTCTCTCGATTTCTTGTCAATATGAGGTGAGCGTAGAACACAATATTTATTTATTCTAGTCGGCAAAGGAATAGGTCCAATAACTTTTGCGCCGGTTTTATTTGCTGTATCAACTATATCTGATGCCGACTGATCCAACAGCTTATGATCATATGCCTTAAGCTTGATTCTGATCTTAGTGTTCATTATCATAAGTTTTCTTTCTTTTTATCCTATAATATTGCTTACAACTCCGGCACCGACCGTCCGGCCACCTTCCCTTATCGCAAACCGAAGCTCGGTCTCCATTGCTATTGGTGTTATCAACTCCGCCGATATAGCTACATTGTCTCCGGGCATTATCATCTC
>JAHIFE010000007.1 GCA_018901125.1 Pseudomonadota bacterium
CGATTCCTTGTTGATGAATGTACAGGCCCGGCTGTTGCTGAATGGCTCCGCGATCTAAAGCATGAAGTGTTTTCGGTTTTCGAAGAGCAAGAGGTATGAATGATGATGACATCATACTAAAGTCTCTTGAAGAAAACTGGATTTTAATAACAAATGATAAGGATTTTGGTGAAAAAGTATACAGAGATGGACGACTCCACGGAGGCATTATTTTGCTTCGCCTTGATGATGAACGATCTCAATCAAAAATTCAGGTGCTTTCTCTTCTTTTTAAGTTTTACTCAGATAGGCTGCTAAACAGTTTTGTTGTTGTCACAGAAAAACAGGTACGTTTTGTCCGAAGATAGAGTAAAACAGCCTCCTCAAACACTTAGCACTTCATCTTATAATTCAAGTATAATATCAACAGAAAGATATTTTGCTCTGGCTATCATTTCCATTAAAATTTCTTACTTTGATCGAAATCACAAATACGTAACCGAATTCATGAAACTCTTGACTCAGATAAAGTATAGTCTCCATTTTATCCACAATTACATAAGCAGTAACATTTATAGATAGAAAAAATTAATTGAACAAATACTTTAGATAAATTTTACACTTTTAACAGGCTGGCGAAGATTACCAGCCACATCCAAATCAAAAAGAAGTTTTTTTAATATACCAAAGAGCCAGTTTCAAAACGTCCCATTTTGACCAATCTCTGCGTTGGGTGAAAATTTTAATCCTCGAAATACCTCATGTATTCCTGCGGTTAAAATTTTCATCCGCCTTGACCTTGACCAAACTGAAACGTTTTGAAAGTGGCTCCAAAGGTTGGAGTAAAGCATGGCAGTTGAAATCAATAACAAATTTTTTCTAAGAAAACTTGATGATATGCAGATAAACCTGACGCCGATATGTAATCTACCACAAGAAGTTTTGGCCGACAGACCTCCTTGTTGAGGGCCTCCGACTTCCGCCGGCGGCGGAAAAATAAACGAAAAGGTTCCAGGTTTTATCAGTTGGCTAAAAACAGAAGCGGGAATTGTGCCTCAAATTGATACGAAGCTTTCCTTTTACGATTTTCTTGGCACATGTAAAACCCGTTTGGGTATCGGTCGGATGAACTATATGGTGCCGTCAGGCCTTTATGCTATCGGAGCTCCGACAAAAGATGACCCGGTATTGGTAACCGCTAACTACAAAATGAGCTATGATAAAGTCCGCAGCGTCCTTACAGCGCGAAATGTCTGGCTTCTAGTCCTTGAGACTTATGGTATCAATGTATGGTGTGCTGCCGGAAAAGGGACGTTTAGCACGCAAGAACTGGTACGGCGCATTGGTTTATCCAATCTTACCAAGGTGGTTGCTCACCGCCGCCTTATCCTGCCTATTTTAGCTGCGCCGGGAGTGGCAGCTCACGAAGTAAAAAGGCAAACCGGCTTTAGTATTAGTTATGCAACCATCCGGGCCGAAGATATTCCGAAATACTTTGATAATAACATGCTGACAACAGCTAAGATGAAGGAACAGACTTTCACCTTCCGGGAACGAACGGTACTCATTCCCGTTGAATTGTTGCTGTCGTTGAAACCAACTGCCATTACAGTGGCGGCGTTGTTTATTATAGCCGCATTGTTGCAAGGGCCTCGGTATGGTCTCATGACAGTTTACGCCTATCTCGGCGCTGTAGTTTCCGGCATTGCTATTGCGCCGCTTCTTCTTCCATGGCTTCCAGGCAGGAGTTTTGCCTTCAAAGGGTTTCTGACAGGATTGGCATGGTCTGCGACCTTCTATCTTCTTGCCGATGGTCGGGAGTGGAACATATTTATAACCTTTGCAGCTTTTCTGACGATTCCGGCGGTAAGCGCTTTCTACACGCTTAATTTCACCGGTTGCACACCATTTACTTCACGCTCGGGAGTAAAAAAGGAGATGCGCCTTGCGATGCCGGTTATGGGAATTTCTGTTATCCTGGGTGTAATCTTTGTACTGGCTGGAAAATTGCTGTAAAACGGGGGATCTATGAAAGGTTTCAGCTATTTGCGAAATGTTGCAACATTGAAACTGAATATAAAAAAATGCATCGGTTGTGGCAGGTGTTTGGAAGTCTGTCCGCACCAGGTGTTTTCGCTTGCGGAAAAAAAAGCTATAATCACCAATTTTGATGCCTGCATGGAGTGCGGCGCCTGTGCCATAAATTGCCCTTCGACTGCTATTTTTGTCGATTCAGGTGTCGGTTGTGCAACAGGACTTATCAATGAATGGATTCATGAACAAAAAATGTTCAGTGCACGTAAGAAATGCTGCTGATACACATTACTATACGGGCATGAGAATCGGAACGCTCAATGACATGATATCTTGCAATTATTCATTTTTTAAAAAACATCATTGATCAGATCGCTTATAGTTTCAATCAGCTTTGCATCATCTGTGAGAGGAAGACATATTGCAGACATGCATGCTTCCTGCAGAGGGATGTTATTGCTGATAAGTTTTGCAGCATATATTAATAGGCGCGTACTGGCTCCTTCAGTCAATCCATGCTCTCGCATGCTTCTGATTTTTCCGGCAAGAAATACAAGCTTTAAAGCTATATCTTCTGGCACTCCTCCTTCATGGGAGATTATCTCGGCTTCTTTATCAGCTTCGGGGTAGTCGAAAGCCAGAGATATGAATCTCTGGCGTGTGCTTTGTTTCAGGTCTTTTAATACCGACTGATATCCCGGATTATATGAAACAACCAGCATGAAATCAGGATGTGCCGTTATTACTTCTCCTTTTTTATCGATTCCAAGAGTTCTCCTGTGATCAGTAAGCGGATGAATAACTACCGTTGTATCTTTTCTGGTCTCAACAATTTCGTCCAGATAGCATATAGCTCCCATACGAACTGCTCTTGTCAGTGGGCCGTCCATCCAGACAGTTTCATCATTTTTCAATAAAAAGCGGCCCACAAGGTCTGTCGCAAAAAGATCTTCATGACAGGCAACGGTGATGAGGGGCAGTTTTAAGCGATGAGCCATATATTCTACAAACCTGGTTTTTCCACATCCTGTCGGACCTTTTAACATAACAGGAAGTCGTGCATCATAAGCTCTTTCAAACATATCGATTTCATTTCCGCATACAACATAATAAGGTTCTTCTTCTGTTAAATTAAAGCCCCCTTCCCTGCCGTTACTATTGTCCATCAAACATTTTCTCCTGAAATGGGAATTTTATCTGGGTGTCAATAATGTGATGCCTTTTTAAAAAAACAAAAATAAATTTATATAAAGGAGCCAGTTTCAAAACGTCCCATTTTGGCCGATCTATGCGTTGGGCGAAAATTTTATCCTCGAAATACGCCATGTATTCCTGCAGTAAAAATTTTCCCCCACCTTGACCTTGACCAAACTGAAACGTTTTGAAAGTGGCTCAAAGGCATCAAAAATTTGACGCTTTTTAAAAGGTAATATTTCAAACAGCAAAATAATTATTTAAAATATACGGTTAGATAATTTCTTTTACTTGCTCTTTAAATTTTTTTTTATATGTATTACTTTATAACAGGATTTACAACATACAAATCCGCTGTTCTATCTGCCAAAGGATTTTATAAGGAGAGTGTTTTTAATTAGTACTGATCAGGCAAAGGCCTGACAAAGACACGTTAGCAAAGACAGGGAGTTATGCAAAGATTATTATGAGAATGCTTGGGCGAGCTGCTTGTTTTAATGGTATTTAACTAATGGTGTTTATAGTATATTGTTCTTAAGAGCCCAGGGATATAACTATTCTATTCATCGAGAATTTCTCTTACTTTCATAATGAAATCCTCATAATATATTGGTTTTTCAATATAATCAACTTCATGCCCCAATATTCCCTTATCGGCTACTATCTCAGCAGAATATCCGCTCATAAATAGTATTTTCATATCAGGATTTATTTTTTTAATACAATCACAAACTTCTTTTCCGTTTTTTTTGGGCATAATCGAATCCATGACTATAAGAGAAATATCTTTGTTCTCGTGAAACTTGCATACAGCATCTGCTCCGTCTATAGCTCCAATAGCTTTATAACCAAATCTGTTAAGAATATCGATTATGAAATATCTTACATCATCATCATCTTCCGCCACCAGAATCGTCTCGTTTCCGAATTTCATAGGTTTTAGATCCGATATTAGCATTTCATGTGTCATATTTTTGACTAAAGGGAAGTATACATAAAAGGTTGTGCCCGTTTCAGGTTTACTGCTAACGGTAATATAGCCGTTATGTTGTTTAACTATTCCATAGACCGTGGATAAACCAAGTCCTGTTCCCTTACCTATTTCTTTGGTAGTAAAAAATGGATTGAATATCTTTTCCAATGTGACTTTGCTTATACCTGTTCCGGTATCTGATACTTCGAGAACAGCATACCTTCCCGTTTTACCAAACCCGTGTGTCAGTATAAATTCTCTGTCCAGTTCCGTTGTTCTGGTTAATATATTTAAGCTTCCTCCAGACGGCATTGCATCTTTGGCATTAGTTACAAGATTAAATAAAATTTGATCAATTTGAGTAGGGTCCGCCATAATAATGACATCGTTCGGAGAAAGTTCGGTTATTAACCTGATGTCTTCGGTTATGAGGCGTTCTAAGAGTTTTTCGGTTTCATGTATTACGGAGTTAATATTTATTGGCTTTAATGTAATAGGTTGTTGCCTGCTGAAAGCCAGAAGTTTTTGTGTTAGGCTTGCTGCTTTTTGGGAAGCAGATAGTATTTGATCCACATAGAGTCTTGATGTGTCAGATTTATCAATCTTCATTTGAAGCAGATTGCCATAACCTGTCAATACAGTAATAATGTTGTTGAAGTCATGTGCGATTCCGCCTGCAAGGTTACCGATAGCTTCCATTTTCTGTGCCTGGATTAGTTGGGATTCAAGATCACTTTCTTTTGAAATGTCGATAATTGTACCGGAAACTGCGGGTTTTCCCTTATAACTAAATAAATTTCCAACGATTTGTAACGTTGCAATCTGACCGTCTTTTTTCACAATTTTAAGGATATGTTCACTATCATAGTTCTTTCCGCTTAAACATTTTTCCAGTGTTTCAATAACACTATTGTGATCACATGGATGCACCAGATCAGCTGGACCCATCCGCTCTATAATCTCATCGCAAGTATATCCTGATAACTGACAAAACCTTTTATTAACAAAACGAAACAAGCCATCTTGAATTATATAAAATGCGGCCAGTGATTTTTCCACTAAAAATCGATAAATATTCTCTGATTCTTTTAAAGGAATATTCGTTATATCAGTTGAAAGGTGGTTCATTGCAAAGCTCATAAACTCCTATCCATTTGGCTCGATAAAAACATACTAGCATTTATCGAGCCAAATTATACAAATATTCGTTTTATAATTTTTAACTTTACGCAATAATAGTTATATTTTTATAAATTTATATTATTGAGCCAATTTCAAAATGTTTCAATTTAGCCAAGCTCAAGGCGGGCGAAGATTTTAACCGCAGGGATACAATGTTTTTTTATACGCTTATTCGGAGTGTAGGTTTTGGGAAGTAAAAGAAAAAACATACAATAGCACATTGTATGTTTTGGCAGATTAGTTTAAGTTTATATAATTCCAAGATGAATAAAATCTTTTGTTTGTAAAAATTGATTTTCGCTTATGTTAAGCCCCTTTTCTATTAACGCGAGAACAGTTTCTTTTTCATCAGGGAATTTATAACCGTCATAGTCCTGTTTTAAAAGATGGAAAACCTGTCCATTGGCATTATAATACGCCGGATTTCTGAAGTGATCAAAACAAACCCTGCTGGTAACATTAAGGTCTGAGATAAGTATCTTTATCTCCTTTAGACGCTCATGAGACGATAGTATCTCCAACTTATTATTAATGTAGTCATCGAGCATAGGCGTTCCGGGCAAAGGGCTGAATGGTCTTGATCTTATAAAATCCGGGTCAATGGCATTTAACACTCTTGCCGTATTCTCGGCATGCTGCGTAGACATGATCTTTCCGCCAAGGCCCGGCATTATATATTCTGAGAGCTGTATACCGGCTTTCTTTATTTTTTTTCCGGCAATAATATGTTCTTCTGCCGTTACACCTTTTTGAACCTTCTTTAATAAATCATCATCCCCGGTTTCAAGCCCGATGTGCAACCTCGACAAACCCGCGTTATGCAGATCTGCAATTTCATCGTCTTTTTTCTTGTAAATAGTCTTGGCTCTTGCATAAGATGTAACTCTTTCAATAGTAGGAAACTTATTTCTTAAATAAAGGATTATTTCTACTAGTTGTTGCGTTGGCATAACCGGAGTGTCGGCATCCTGCAAAAAAACTGTTTTCGCCCCTGATTGCAGCCAGTTTAATACATTAAAATAACTTTGATGGATGTTATCTATCAGCGGCAACCTGTTAAAAAGGGTTCTTGCAGCAAGATATTTTATATTTCCGGAAGTGCTTGCTTCTTTTGATAAATTATTTATTTCTGCGGATATAAGTGCAACATTATCAATATCGGCTTTTACATCATCCACAGTTCTCATTTGAAATTTTTCATGCTCATATGCTCTGCCAAAGCAAAAGGTGCATCGGTTCCAGGGGCAATTTCTGGTAACTCTTATCAGAAGGGAATTACTTCCCCCTTCACTGGGGGGGCGTATAGGACCTAACTCAAAGGAAAGTCCAGCGAGCTTTCCTTTTTCTATATTTGATTTACATGTATTCATATTATTATTTTCTACAGTTAAAAGAGTTTGTTAAATCAATCATTCAATCGATATGGTTTTGTCAATTATTCTTATCCAGAATTTCGCGCAGCTTTTGTCTGAGTACGTTAATTCTTATTGGCTTTTGCAGATAAATCTCGTACTTTTCGTCATTATTGCGATGTACGGTGGTTTCAGCCAGGTATCCTGACATAAAAACCGCCTTTACGTCGGGACGCTTTGATAATATTCTGTCTGCAAGATCTTTCCCGTTCATTTTCGGCATGATAACATCTGTAAGCAAAAGATGGATATCTCCCTCATAGGTTTCATTAATCTTTATGGCTTCTTCAGGACTAACCGCAATGAGAAGCCGGTAGCCCAAAGGCTTTAAGGCTCTTTCAATAATTGAAAGCAGTATTGGTTCATCATCTACAACAAGGATCGTTTCATCACCTCCTGTAACATGCACAGTATCTTTATTAATCACTTTCAGGATATCCGTTGCTGCAACAGGCAGATATATATTAAATGTTGTTCCTTGATTAATTTTGCTTAATACTTCTATAAATCCATTATGTTGTTTAATTATACCGTACACAGTGGAAAGGCCCAATCCCGTTCCTTTCCCAAAATCTTTGGTTGTAAAAAAAGGCTCAAATATATTTTCTAAAACTTTATTGTCCATGCCGCATCCGGTATCGCGTACAGCAATCTTCACATACTCTCCCTGACTAACTCCCTCAACTTGTTGAATATTACTATCATTTATCAAAATATCGGATATTTCTATACTAAGAACGCCTCCATTGGTCATGGCATCTCTTGCATTTACCGCAAGATTAAGCAAAACCTGCTCCATCTGGCCCTGGTCAGCCAGAACATGTTTAACTGCTTTTGCAGGCTTTAATTCAAGTATTATATCTTCCCCAATAATCCTCTTTAGCATCTTGGCTATATCGGTGACTACATTATTTAAGTTTATATTTTTCATTACAAGCAATTGCTTGCGGCTGAAAGCAAGTAATTGATTTGTAAGAGATGCGGCTTTCTCACCCAAGCCTAAGACAAGTTCAATACGTTCTCTTGAAGGATGGTCTTTAGGAATTTCCAGAAGCGCCAATTCACTGAAACCTAAAATACCGCTTAGCAGATTATTAAAATCATGAGCCACGCCTCCTGCCAGACGGCCTATGGATTCCATCTTCTGCATATGCAGCACCTGGTTTTGCAGCACACACTGTTTTTCTTCCGATTCCATCTGATCGCTGATATCTCTTACGATATGCACTATACCAAAAGATTGATTGTTATTGTCTAAGCGGGGAATAGTTTTGATTTCAAGATGCCTGTTAAGATTAGGTTCAAACATTTTATGAACTGCTATTGAACCTGTTTTTATGGCATTGTAGCATGGACATTCCGGCAGCGGACTGTCACAACCATGATATAATTGATAACATTTCAATTTTCCCATTTTGCTAAAAGATATTCCAAGCAACTTAATAGCGGTTTTATTTGCCCGGATAATATTGTAATTATTGTCATGAATAGTAATCGCATCATTTATTGTATCAAAAGTTTGTTCCCATTCATTTTTTGCCTGTATGAGCATATTCTGCATCTCTATCCGCTCTGTAACATCTTCTCCGGAAGTTAATATTCCGGCAATCTTTCCTGTTTCATCTCTTAGCGGGGCAGCGTTCCATTCGATAACTCTTTTTTCGCCTCTTTTGGTCAGAATAGAGGTTTGTGTTTTTGCTGCCTCAGCTACCCCTATTATACCGACAAGCTGTTTTTTTACGAAATTCACCACCTTGCGCCGTTCATTCTCCGGAACAAAAATTTCAATGGCGTTTTTACCAATAATCTCCTTTTCTTCATATTCTATGACTTCGCAGGCTTTCCTGTTTATAAGGGTTATCTTCATATCAAGATTAACTACTATAATCATAACCCCTGCAATATCAAGGTAGTTTTGTGCTGTTTCCTTCTCGCGCATCAGCGCCGATTCGGCTTGCCTGCGCCTTGCAATATCTATCCCAATACCAATAATGCACGGCAATCCTTTAATTTTAATAGGCCTGGAAGTAAAATAATAGGGAATATGCTTTCCGGTTTTGCAGGCTAAATTCGCCTCCACATCCGAACTGCCATCTGCAAATGTTTTCCGTATCTGCTTTTCCACAATTTCTTTATCCGGATCGGCAATCAGATCTAAAGGATGCAAACTTTTTATTTCTTCGGCAGAATATCCGGTAACTGTTTCAAAATTTTTATTCCATCGAAGATACTTACCCGTACTGTCGACAAGAGTAAAAATGGCAGGAAGACTATTTAAGGATGCGTCCGAAAAATCTTTCTCGGATAGTAGATTTTGTTCAGCATTCTTACGTTCTGTAAAATCTTTAATTATAGCAACATGGTTTATTATATGCCCTGAAGTAGTATTTTTGACCGGAAATCCCTGGCCTTCAATCCAGCGGATAGATCCATCAGGAATTGTAACCCGGTATTCAACATATATAGGCTTTCCGGCTTTCTGGATAAGAGTCGCATCAATAACCCGTTGCCTGTCATCAGGGTGGACTGCATCATAAAAAGATCGAGGGTTTTCGTATAGATCTTTTAGTGATCTTCCCAGGATTCGTTCATAACCCGGACTGATATAAATTACATTTTCAAGCTTTCTATCGATCAAACAGAAGCCTTCATTTATGTTTTCAGCTATCAGCCTGAAGCGTTCATTGCTTTGGACCAAAGCCTCATCTTTACTTACAAGCTCGCTATGCACATTATCTATTTGAGTTCCTATCGATTTTGTCAGCTTGGCTATTATTATGCCGACTATTATTGCGGATGCAATCGCAATAAATGATCTGGCAAAAGCAGGGTTAATTTTCTCAAAAGATGTTAATAGTCTTAGTAATACATCATTTATGAAAACAGCAGCCAGTATTACTGGGAAAAACACCCTGGTTAGGCGGCTGCGAACAGATGGGCCAGAAAACAATCTTACAGGCAGGGTATGCGGTCCAGCTGCTGTCAAAAGTCCCATTCCAAGAAATACTAAAGATATTGCACCGGGAATAGAAACAGGTATACTACTCTTTCTGTATAAAAAAGGTGTTTCATAAAGATAACCAATAAGTACGAATAATCCTGTTATAATAGATATTATTGCACAAATAGCCGCTAAATTGTTATAAAGCTGCTTTTTACGAGAAGTTAAAGTCAGAAACAGAATTCCAAGGGAAACATCTATAAGCTTTGCTGCTGTAACAGGCGCCATATGGCCTGCAGGAAAGCGACGAGGTGTGAAAAACAGAAGTTCTGCTTCTATTATAGTGCCAGATATAAAACAGATAAATATTATTAGGCAGATACATATAACAACAAATACGCATGCTATAGTAATAATTTGTCGAACATGGTTTTCGGGTTTTTTTAAATACGCATAAAAAGAAACGCTAAGTATGAATAGACATAAAGCGGTACTAGGGGCAATGGGTTTGTACGAATGGCTTATGCTGGTTATTAATACAGACTTGGTAGCCCAACCCATAAGACACAGCATACTGATACAGGCCGTTATAGTCAGACACCAGGCTGAGATGTTATTTAGAAGGGATTCCAGATTCTTTTCTTGGCTCATAAAGATTATTTTCTGATTATAGTATTGTTTACTACAAAGATGAACATCCGATAACCGATGAAAAAGAATTAAGAATCCCAAAGAGCCAGTTTCAAAACGTCCCATTTTGACCAATCTCTGCGTTGGGTGAAAATTTTAATCCTCGAAATACCTCATGTATTCCTGCGGTTAAAATTTTCATCCGCCTTGACCTTGAC
>JAHIFE010000038.1 GCA_018901125.1 Pseudomonadota bacterium
AAGCTATTTACATAAATTATATTGTGTCCACATATATTATTTTTTATTATGTTATATTTCAATTTATATTAATTAGTTATACCATATATGCATAATATATCAGGGGGAAGATCCGTTACAATGAAAGAGAATTTTCCTGTGGCTGATACTGACATCTGTATTACTTGTTTTTGCTGTCAGGAGATCTGTCCTGAAAAGGCGATGGCTCTGAAATAATATCAATGCGGCTTAACTTCGACTCCAAATAATTGTTGCAGGATTAATTGGAGGATGATTTGAAACTGGCTCTGTGGTATGAGTCTTTTTTTTCAGGCACCCGGCCAAAACATAGCTATTATACCGGTCATTATAATATGGGATTCAACCAGAAATTCAAACTTTGTTCCTGAATGCATATAACCCTGTTCATGCCTCAGGAGCAGGAAAAATAAAGATAAAGGGCAAATAAAAAGAACAAAGCCAAGCTTTGAGATTATATTGAATGAGCTTGAAACAAGTAAGATAGCTGCCATCGAAATAAGAATGGCTTTTAAAAGGCGTACCGTTCGCTCTTCCCCAATAATAATCGGAATCGTTTCCCTTCCTACAATACGGTCGCCCTGCATATCAAGAATATCAAAAAATGAAGTTCTCACAAAAGCCATGCACACAGACCATGTGAAAACAATAATAATTCCGGGGCTTATTTTTAAAGACAAGGCAGGCAGAAGCGATGTTACAACTCCCCATGCTGCAGAAATAAGGGCGGTTTTAGAGCCTGGGATATCTCTTATACTCCTGTATTTCCCCTTTGTTATTTTCCCGGGGGTAATCCTGAAATTGTAGGAAAGGCCCATTAAGCTGATAGAGGAAAGAACAATAAAAGGAGCAAGGCCTATGGAATATGCAGTTAAAATACCTGCGCCTCCTGCCGAGATTGCAAGAATAGCGAGAAGTATTTTGTATTTATTGTAAAAAGACGCTCTGTCAGGATCATTGTAGTAGTCGGCATTCATGCCTGTAAGATTATTTATGATATGCATGGAAAAAACATAGAGCATTGACATGACAACATATGGGAAATAATTTGTTGCACCAAGGAGTTTAATGTTCGCGTAGCAAAGACACCCTGCTCCTATGGATACAAAGATATTTGCCATAAGAAGAGAATATTGTAGTGTATAAATGTGTTTGCGCCAGCCGCGGGCATTGTTATAGGACAAATCTTCCAAAGACCTGTAAACCCTTTTAATCAACCAGTTCGGTGTAGAAGCACCCGCTGTTATTCCAATATTATGTGCCGAAGAGAGGATGTTCAAGTCAAGCTCGGATTCAGTTTCAATCTGATAAGCCGGCTTTCCTGCCTGTATAGCCGCTTCCGCAAGTCTTTGTGTATTTCCGCTGTTATGTCCCCCCACTACTACTATTGCATCTACCAGCTCTGCGAGTTCTTTAACTTCGGCCTGTCTCATGGACGTTGAGTTGCATATAGTATCATAAAGCATAAAATGAGGATATTTGCTTGCAACCAATTGTTTTACTTTTTCATAAAAAACAATGTTCTGTGTAGTCTGGGCGACAACTATTGCCTTCTCAAATTCCGGAAGTGCTTCAAGTTCTTCTATGCTTCCTACTGCACATCCTTTACCCCTGGCGTATCCAAGCAAACCAATTACTTCCGGGTGATTTTTATCTCCGATAATTATGGAAGTATACCCATCTTTTGCATGTTTACCTATTATTGTCTGGACTTTAATAACACGGGGACAAGTAGCATCGATTACTTTGAAACCTGAATCTTTAAGGCTTTTTTTTGTGCCCGGCGGTACTCCGTGCGCTCTTATAAGAACTGTTCCAAAACCATTTTCAGGAATATCATTGATAATCGAAATGCCCTTTTCATTAAGCAGATCAAGTACCTGGGGATTGTGGATAAGCGGCCCAAAAGTAAAGATAGGTCCTTTGTGCTTATTGGGCAGGTCAAGAGCCATTTCGACGGCTCTGCGTACACCCATACAAAAGCCCGCTGTCTTGGCTACAAGAATTTTCATCAGGGATTATGAGGTTTTAAAAATATTTTATGATCTACAAGTGATAGGGAATAAACACTGGCTTTTATGAATTTCTGATCTCCGAATATATTAACCAGTCTGACTCCGTCACCTTCCGGTTCAACAGTATCGACGGCTTCCATTATCAGTTTATTGTCGTTGTTTTCGATAAGATAAGCATTGGCTTCGCACATTATGACCTTCCTTTTATAATTATATTGTTCTTTTCACACAATACCAATCTATTGGTGGACTTTGTATATTCCATCCTTTTTACCTGATATTGTTCAATGGTTGTTTTTTATATACTCTTTAAGATTTTTATCTATCATTTCCTCGATCAGATGGGGAAACGGTGAAGAAGAAACCCCAATTATTTCAATATTTTCCTGAGAAAGAGGAAGAAGAAGCTTTTTTGCGCTGCATGCTGAAACAGATTGTGCTATTTGAGGTGTTACCTCACCCATCATGGCATTAGCTATAATTATGCCTATAGGTCCGATAACAATGTCTGCCTGTTTTACAGTATGAACTATGGAGTTTTCGCCTGATGCACCACGGTTTGCTCCGGCTTTCAGCATCTGAGATGTTGCTATGGCATTTGTGCCAAGCGCAAGTATTTCAACGGTTTCATCAATAACTTCTCTCAGTCTTTTAATTATTGCGCTTCCGATTCCGCCGCCTTGTCCGTCAATAACACAAATTCGTTTTATTTTTGTTTCTTCTGCCATTATTATTGATACCTTTTTATGAGCCAGTCAACAGTTTTTCCTTCAGTATCCTGTTTACTATTTCCGGATTTGCCTTCCCTTTTGTTTCCTTCATAATTTTTCCCACAAAAAATCCGAGTACTTTTGTTTTGCCAGCCTTGTATTCCGCAGCCTCTTTAGGGGATGAGGCTATTAATTTTACCGCAATATCTTCAAGTAAGGCCTCATCCGTAACCTGGATCAGATCCTTTTCTTTTATTATTTCTTCCGGTGGTTTTCCGGTTTTTGCCATTTCTTCAAAAACCGTTTTAGCTATCTTGCCACTTATTACATTTTGATCGATAAGCTTTAATAATCCTGCAAGGTTTGATGGAGATATGGGAGATTCTTCTATAGTTTTGCCTTCGGCATTGAGAAGCCCTAAAAGTGAACCCATTATCCAGTTGCTTACCTGCTTTGGATTATTAAATTCTTTTGCGCATGATTCAAAATAACCGGCAAGTTCGACAGCGCTTGTCAGAACATCGGCATCGTATTCAGGGAGTCCATATTCCGCAACAAAACGCTCTTTTTTTTCATCAGGGAGTTCAGGAAGTTCTTCCTTTAATTTTGTAATCCAGCTATCATCTATTGAAAGAGGAAGAAGATCGGGATCGGGAAAGTACCTGTAATCATGCGCATCCTCCTTGCCTCTCATGGATATGGTGTTGTTCTTTTCAGGGTCCCATAGCCTTGTCTCCTGAATAACCTCTTCTCCATCATATATAACATCTTTTTGCCTTTCAATTTCGTACAAAATTGCTTTTTCAACATTTTTGAATGAGTTGAGGTTCTTAAGTTCGGTTCTTGTTCCAAAAGGCTGGCTGCCCTTTTGTCTGATGGAGATATTTGCATCACATCTGAAACTTCCCTCTTCCATGTTTCCGTCACAAATATCAAGATATCTTAAAATAGATCTTATTTTCCTGAGGTAGGCACCGGCTTCATCAGATGATCGTATATCTGGCTCACTTACTATTTCAATAAGGGGAACGCCTGTTCTGTTGAAATCCACCAGTGAGAAAGGGCGGGAATTATCGTGTATAAGTTTGCCGGCATCTTCTTCCATATGGATTCTTGTGATACCGATTCTTTTTTTTGAGCCGTTAGTTTCTATATCTATATAGCCATGCTCACAAATGGGAAGCTCATACTGAGAAATCTGGTATCCTTTGGGAAGATCCGGATAAAAATAGTTTTTTCGGGCAAACCGGCTGTTTTTTGAAATTGTACAGTTTGTAGCTATTCCCATGAGCATGGCATATTCGACAACTTTTTTATTTAGCACCGGAAGCACACCGGGCATGCCAAGACAGACAGGGCAAGTGTGGGTGTTAGGGGGTGCTCCAAAAGAAGTAGGGCATGAACAGAATATTTTTGTTTTGGTTTTCAACTGGGCATGAACTTCAAGCCCAATTACAGCTTCAAATTCCATATTTAAGTTCCTTGTTCCATTACCTGCGGTTGCAGATTGCATGAGATTCAGACTGCATTATTTTTCAAATATAAAGAGGTGGTATCTTAGTGTCAAGTTATAAGGTTATAAGCCAGCAATTCTCGGTGAATGTAATTTATAATCAGCAGGTTTTGGTGCATGGAAAGATTTGCTGAAAAAATATGATAGTCTAACTGCTACGTCTTTTCTCAAATACGCTTTATTCAAACCATCGTAAAAGTTTTCTCGAAAACAGTTCTTTTCCGGATCGTAATTTACTAAATCAACTTGGATAGAACTATCGATCGCATGGATATTGATAAGCCCGGCTTCCCTAAATTTCTTTTCAACAACGTTTGACTTTGCAAGAGTATTTGAAAATGACAAAAGCGCTAAGACAAGCAATAAAATTGACAGTGTTATAATTCTATTCATAAAAATTCATGTAATCTGGATAATAGATTTGTTTTGTCCCAAGTATTCTCTGATTATAATGATGAAAGCTGTTGCAACAATAATGATTTCAAAAAGAAACGTCCAATGAAAAATAAAATTCCAAACCCACCAATTATGACATGCCGGAACATGAAAAAAAACAAAATCATGCGAAGAAAATGGATACAGCCATCTGATTTTGCCGACTATTGTATCTAAAAATAAATGAATAAATATATTTAATGAAAATACAAATAGATAAATTATCTGTGAGCGTTTTCCGCAAGCAATGAAAATTAAAAAAATGAGTAAAATAATGCTCAACCAGTAAAATGGAATATGAGTCCAATATCCATGATGGAGATGTTGTTTTTTATCAATTAAGTAAAAATAAAACATATCTAAATCAGGAAATATACTGCCAAATATTCCCCAAAACATTGCAAATTGTATGCGAATATTTTCAATATAACGGTGGGGTAGAATTTGAAAAACAGTTTTTGTACTTATGTAACCCGCAGGGATATGTCCAATAAACAATGTAGCACCTAAAATCAAATTTTATTAATAAAAATAATAGTCGTTGAGTTCACTGGTGAGCTACAGCGAGTCCAGTGAAACGACTTGAAACGACTGGTTTGTATAGTCTTTTAACTACTATCACCAATAAAAAGTATTAGAATAAATCCTGCAACTATTATGTGCGGTTGTAATGCACCAGCGGTTATAAGAAATACATCTTTTTTTACCACACCTGTTAAGCAAGCAATCAACGTAGGTAACATAAGAATTATAAATAGAAATGGATATTTTGTAATAAAATTTATCTTATATGCAGGTAAATATATACCATACCTATAAAGTATTGACTCTATACGTCTATCTTTATAAGTAAGCGTCGTCCTTTCGCTGGTGTATGAAGAGAGTGAAGCTGTACTATTACTTTTTTCAAGAATTTTAAGCAACTTTAAATCGTTATAGCCTTTTGCTAAATCAATAGCAGTTTTGCCATAATCTTTTTTATAGTTTTTAACACGTGGGTTAGCTCCACCGGCAATTAAAGCCTCAATCGTTTCATATGATTTGCTTCTTCTTGACTTATAAATAGCCTGATGCAACGGTACGCCTTGCCGCGAGAAAATATTTACATTGGCCCCATTTTTTATTAGTATGGTAGATAGCTTTGCATCTCCGCAACGAGCTGCCCTTAATATTGCAGTTTCGCCAAGTATTGTTCTCGCATTTACATCTGCACCATATTTAATAAGTAATTTGACGATGTCTCGTGCAGTATCTTTGCTGCGATTAAACCTTGGGTAGCATACTCTTGAAGCTGCTTCACAAATAATTGGTCGATCCGCAAAATCACTTCTTGCATTTGGGTTAGCTCCCTTTTCGAGGAGTTCTTTCGTAAAATTGTAATTAACCTCATCGACAGCAATCGATAAAGGGGTATTTCCCGAACCGTCTTTAATTTCAAAATCTTCTGTTTCTAATAAAGAATTAAACGTATGAGGGTCATTTTGTTTGATTGCGCAGGCTAATGGTGTGTCTTTGATATAGAACCATCCTGGTGCGGTTAACACATAAAAAAATGAGTACAATACAATTGAGAGTATTAAAACAGTTAAACGAGTTAGCATAGTAACTACCAATAAATATTGACAATCATAATTATTTCTTATTTCTGGTTTATTTCTCGAACCACAGAGTCTCTTCTTGATTCCCTTTCTCTCATCACCGATGATATCATTGATGTTGGGATCAGAAGGATTAGGACCAGTAATCCAATGCCGAATATTTTTAGTGTTGCAGAGTTTCGAATAAAATCGCCGGATTTTTTTATGGTTTCTTGTGTATTCATAGATTAATCTCCTTTTACGGGAAGAACCAGTGTTGCAACTACTCCTTTGCTGGAACGATTTTCAAGAAACACATCTCCATTATGAAGAAGCGCCACTTGTCTGGCAAAATTTAATCCCAGGCCTGTGCTTTTCTTGCCTGTGTCAGGCCGCTGAAGAGAAAAGAATTTATCAAAGATTTTATCCACGGCATAATCCGGAATGCCGGGGCCATTGTCGGCCACTTCAAATATTACGTTATCTTCCTCTGTTCGGACAGTTAATTCAATTTGTTCATGTTTGGGGCTGAAATCAACGGCATTTTGAATAAGATTTGAAATTGTCTGATGAAGTAAAAAGGAATCTCCCCGGATAAATATGTCTTCTTTTATCTTAACAATTAACCCAAGCTGCTTTATGGAAATGCTTGCTTTTTTACTTTCAAGTACGGTTTTTACAAGTGAATGGATAGACAGGATCTCTGATTTCTGTAGATTTTTTAAGTTCTCCAGGACGGATAATTCCAGCATCTGATCTACGATTCCCTGAATGCGATTTGTTTCAAACCTGATATTTGCTAAAAACTGCACGCGTTTATGAGGCGGTATATCTTCTTCTAACAATTCGGCTGCTCCGCGAATACCTGATAATGGGCCTTTTATTTCATGAGTCAGGTTCTGGATATATTGCTCCACATATTTTTTGCCTTCCAGCGCTTCCTGCATTTTTATAAAAGCATTTCCCAGCTCTCCGACTTCGCTTTTATCAAGTTTAGGGAAAGCCGGTCTTTTTCCTGCTCCAATATCATTGGCATAATTGGTTAGCCGTATAATCGGGCGGGTTATCCAGATAGAAACCAGGTATGCTAATAATATTGCCGCTAAAAGAGAAACAACGCCAATCCCTAATATCCGGGGTTTGGCCCTTCTTAAAAAATTATTGATATTTGTTGTGGGTTTTGCCACGGTAAGTACCCCGGCAATCTTGTCCTTAACCATTATGGGCGCGGCCACATAAAGAACGGAAGATGTTGAGTCATCTTCATTTTCAAGAGTAGATCTTGCTCCATATTCACCGCCTAATGTCTTATAGACATCCCGCCAATTTGAATAATCTTTCCCCAATTCATCACTGAAAAATGAATTGAAAATAACCTTTCCGGTGTTGTCAGTAATATATACCCGGATATCCACTTCTTTTTTTAAAAGGTTGTAGATTCTGGCAGAAAAATTACGCGCATAGACCTTTTTAAAGGCATTATCATATATTTCAGAATTAAAAGTTCCTGATTCCATTTCCTGCCCCACTATTGATGCCAGTATATTTGCCTGATCCACCAACGGGTCTTCAACGCCTTCCAGATAACGGATGCGAAGATTATCAAGTATCCAGTTTATGGGAGGATAAAAGCACACAACAAATATTAAAAGAGAACAGATAAAGATTTTTACTCCTAATTTCATAGGCCCTCTTTCAGTGAATATCCCGTTCCGCGATGGGTTACAATGGGATCGGTTTCACTATTAATGCTTTTCAGCTTGGCACGGATATTTTTGATATGAGCATCAACGGTTCGATCCATACTGGCTTCCGGTTCGTCCCATACAAGATCCATGAGCTGATCACGAGTATAGACCCGTCCCGGCCTTTGGATGAATGTTTTCAGGATTTTATACTCATAACGGGAAAGCTCTAACGGCATATCAAAGTAGGAAATACGGCGCTTTGATTCATCTATTTGAAATGTTTTTGATTGAAATGCACCGGCCAAGGGCGCTGAGGTTTTTGAGTTTGATACCCGCCGTAATACTGCTTTAACTCTTGCGGTAAGCTCTCTGGGGCTGAATGGCTTAACAACATAGTCGTCTGCGCCGATTTCAAGACCTACCACCCGATCTACTTCATCTGCTCTTGCCGTTAAAAAAATTATAGGAACCGTGTAGAGCTTTCGGATCTCTTTACATAGTTCAAGACCATTTATATCCGGCAAACCAATGTCAAGGATTATGAGGTCCATATTCTTGCCGGATAATAACTGCATAACCGGAATGCCGGATGAAAGGCAACTCACATCAAACCCGTCTGTCTCAAGGGCATACTGGATTGAATCTACAATTGTAGGTTCATCTTCAACAATCAGGATCTTTGGTTTCATGATATTGGTCCATATATAAAAATAACATTGTTCAAGGATTCATTAATTCAAGTGTCTTGCGGGCAACTGCATACAGAGGTTCCGGTTGCAAAACTCTTCTTCCCCCACAATTCTGGAGGTTTATCTGATCGTTTTATGGATTGGGATCTTAACTTTTAATTTCATAAAAAACAACCGAATACATAAGAACGTCAGACAGATAAAAGCACAAATCACCATCACTGTAGCAGCATGTTCCCAAAAAAGATTTCCGCTTTTTTTAAATCCGCCATTTAAGAATGGAACCCCCAGCGTTATAAGCCAGTACCAGATCATAGGAATCAAAATGTTTAAAGCCCGGTATTCTGCAAATGGCTGCAAAGACGTTTTGGCCTGTTCTGTTTTCTTTTTTACTGCTTTGAGTTGATATTTACGAAGAATCAATTGAACCGCAAAATAGGCACCATAAAGACAGGACACATAAATAAAGATTCCTGCGGTCAGATGAATACGAGATGGTGTAAACCATCCTATATTAATCCGGGATTCATATAAATAAATGGATAAGATGATTCTAAAAGCGTTTATAACAAGCGTTATGACATACGAACCAGTCAGGCTGAAAAAAAACCATAAGAACTTTTCCTTATTATTATATAAGCAATGGGTTCCGTAAAAGGCAATCATGCAGAAAGAGATGATCATAAAATTTACACCTGCACAAGCGGGTGCTATGACAATGCTGTGTTTACGACAGATAAACCCCTGATCTTTTTCCAGTTCAAAATCAACCGGCAAAACCATTTCCACCAGACCTGCCGTCGGAGCCAGAATCCAAACCAGATCATTCGCATCCGCATGGCTGTAATGATATTTAAGACCAAAAGCGATAACCAGTGCAATTGCAAAAAAAACAAGATTTTGCGGAAGAAAATATCTTTTTAAAAAAATCTCTTTCATAATTTTATCCATAAGGGTTCAAGGCTTCGAGGATTCCAGGGTTCGAGAGCAATAATGAAAAGGGTTTCCTTTGATTACTTGGCCTCTCGATTCCCTGGACTCTCAGGCCATCGGCTTTACTCGATGGCGGTTGATAATTTAATGTTTTCTAAAATCAGGTTTTGTCAACAGTACTTTTTTAAACATAGAAACACCGCCCGCAATAAAGGCAAACGCTATAATCAGGATCAATATATCCGGCTCCGGGACACTGGCCATGTCGCTGCCTACCGCAAGATTGGAAACATTTTCCGGTAATGGCAGTGGCTGGTCTACATCCTTGCTATGTCCCTCAGGATTAACCACAACTTCACGGACTGCTACAAAAGAAGTGTTTGCAGTAAGCAGATTGTATGAAATCCCCAGAGACGTTACTTCTGCTTTATTCTCTTCACTGTTTGCATTGAAGTTAAAATCCGAAAGCTGCGCAATACGAGTTCTTGCCCACAAATATCTAAGAGCATGGTTTGTTTCCGAAGGTTTAGTATCAGATACATTGATTGTTTGCACATATTCTCCCGATCCGCTTTGTCCGCTAATTTCGATAACACCCTCTGCATGATTCCGGTATTTCCCGAACACAACCACCGGTCTTTTTGCAAATAGATCAGGGATACTTGCCGGTTCTACGTCATATGCGTCAAACCCCCATTTGTTGAGCTCAATGCCGGTTAATACAGGAGACTGAATATACTGCCTGAATTTTTCTGCGATTTGATTGGATTCTTCCGGTTTTGTAACAATAAAGGGTTCGCCCAATCCAGCTTTAGCAATGCCTTCTATCAGATATCGGTTTACACTGCTTCCGATACCGAAAGAAAAAACGTTTGTCCGGTTAAGGTTGTTATGAATCAGATCAAAAACATCCTTTTCAGCACTGATATAGCCGTCTGTCACGATTATAATACTTCTTGAAAATGATTCATCCTTGTCAATATCCATGCCCCTTTTTAATGCTGCGTATAACTCCGTGCCGCCTCCGCCGGATTGCTCATCTATCAATTGTATAGCCTTATCAATATTCTCCTTATTTGCAGGGAATGAATAAGGCGACATTAACTGTGAACAACCCGAAAATAATATCACATTAAATTTGTCGGTTGACCGGAGATTTCCGATAAGATTTCTTAGAAGTTGCTTGGAAGTATTTAAAGGAAAACCGTGCATAGAGCCTGAAACGTCAACTATAAATATATATTCACGTCCCGGAATATCTTCCGGCAAAACCCGTTCCGGCGGTTGAACCATAAGCAGAAAAAAGTTTTCGTCTTCACCTTCATAGAGCAAAAGCCCTGATTCAATTTCTTCCCCAGCCAGTCGGTATTTTAAGATATAATCCCGGTTTCCGCCAAAATCTTCCGGGTTTTCCAGGCTGATATCGGCAACGGAATCACTTTCATAGTTAATATTGGTTTTATGCGATGTGCAAACCACTTCCTGAAGCGCAATTCCTGTTGAGACATGTGAATTAATATTAAAAATCGTATGAGGCAAAGCTCCTTCTTTAAGATAGGGATTTTTAACCCATAGATCGGTTTCAGGCGATTTCGCTTCCACCTGGCTGGAATAGCGGGGCCCCACAACCGTTGGGTAGACAAATGAATAAATACCGTCTGTAGGCACCAGAAGCTCCGTATACCTTAATTCAACACTGATCGAAGCATCCGGCATAATATTAGCCACATTCATGGAAAAAACATTGGGTCTCTGCTGTTTTAGCAGAGTTGCGCTTTTACCTTGTCTTTTTGCCGTGTCAAAGGTCTTTTGGGCGGCTTGCCGTTCTTCAATCTTCGCATTGATTATCTCGTTTCCTATTATCATTTTCATACCGTGAACCGCGGCTCTGGTGGATGCCGGAAAAACATAGCTCGCACTAATGGGTTTTGTCCCATTGTTTTTATACTTCTGCGCAACAACCACCTCAGCAATCACGCCCGTAATATTGACTGTCACGTTCGTTTCTTCCAGCGGAAAATTATCGACAGAGGAATCACCGTTTTCGACATAAAAATAAGGCGAAAGTGTTTTGTCTTCTTCACCTTCCGCAAACCCTGTTGCGGTAAAACAAAAAACCAAAAAACCTGAGATTAGAATAATCCAACATCTTTTAAATTTAATACTCATAATATCCCCCTTTTGTTTGAAAGTTAAAAGCTGCAATTTTGATATTTTCAATTAATGGGGATTATGGATTTGAAATATGAAATGATTATGAAATGAAAATGAAATTTTGAAGAAAAATTGAGGATACAAAAGTTTAGGGTTTTAATTTTAAAACTTACTTATACGGCTGTAAAAATTTATCATGTGCAATGGAAGCCGGGCTCTATTCGATATTTGTATTTTTATACCAGTCCTCATCGCCATACATTTCTTTTACGCATACCGGGCACATGCTATGAGTAAATGAGGCATCAGTGTGAGTTTGAATGTAGACCTCTATCTGGCTCCAATAACCTTTATCGGTACGGATTTTTTTGCATTTGGAGCAAATAGGCAATAACCCTTTCAGCGTTTTGATATTATTAAGAGCATTTTGAAGTTCCAGGATCAATTCTTCACGTTGTTCTTCAACTTTTTTGCGTTCAGTGATATCTAAAAGACACCCTATATTTTTGATGGGGACACCTCTATCATCCAATATCGTTTCCCAATAAGATAAGATAACTCGCTCTTCGCCATCAGTCCGGATAATTCTGAATTCTTTCGGACCGATTTTGTTCCCAGCTTCCATCGCTTGGTATCCTTTTTCAATATAATCTCTGTCATCCGGATGAATCCATTGATACAAACGATCTTCGGGATCAACTTTATCCCGGGTAATACCGAAAATCCGGAATAATTCATCGGACCGTTCGAAACGATTTGTTCTTATGTCATATTCATATGATCCGAGATGCGCAAGCTGCTGGGCTTGGTCTAATAAATTTTTACTCTGCCGGAGTTTTTCCTCTATCTTTTTATGTTCGGTAATATCTAAAACACTTCCTATGCTTCTAATGGGGGTACCCCTATCATCAAGCATTACTTCTTCATCGCTTAAGAGATACCTCTCTTCGCCATCAGGCCGGATAATTCTAAATTTCTTTGCACCTGTGCTAAGCCCTGACATAGTATCTTTATAGCCTTTTTCAATAAAATTTTTGTCATCAGGATGAACCCATTTGAACAAAGTCTCATCAGGAGCAACTTTATCCCTGGTAAGACCGAAAATCCGGAATAATTCATCGGAACGATCGTAGCGTTTGTTAATTATATCCCATTCATAGGAACCGAGATGAGCAAGCCTCTGCGCTTGCTCCAACAAATATTGTTTCTGCCGGAGTTCTTCCTCCGCCTTTTTACTTTCGGTGATATCCAAAATGCATCCTACTATTTTTACCGGGGCGCCTTTATTGTCAAAGCTCACATCTGTAATGGCTGAGATAAATCGCTCTTCACCGTCAGGTCTGACAATCCTAAATTCAACTCTTTCACAGCTAATCCCTTCATATAGCAGTTGATAATTATTTTCGACGAAACTTCTGTCATCCGGATGAATCCATCGGGTCAAATTATCTTCGGGATTAACTTCATTCCTGCTAATACCGAAAATCCGGAATATTTCATCGGATCTTAGGTAGCGATTATTAATTATATCATATTCATATGATCCGAGATGCGCTAGCTGCTGGGCTTGGTTTAACATGCTTTCATTCTGCCGGAGTTCGTCTTCCGCCAGTTTACGTTCAGTGATATCCAGAACAGACCCTATCATTTTACTTGGCACACCACTATCGTCCAAAATTGTTTTGGCATTGGCAGAAACAATCCGCTCTTCGCCGTCAGGCCGGATTATTCTGAATTCAAACAGATCGGTGCTATTTCCTGTTAGCGCCAGGTTAAACTGCTTTTCCACATTACTACTGTCATCCGGATGTATACATTTGAAAATACGTTTTTCGGCGTTCACTTCATCCCGGTTAATACCTAAAATCCGGAATAGTTCATTAGACCGTTTGAAGCGGTTTGTTTTTATGTCGTATTCATATGATCCTAAATGTGAAAGCTGCTGGGCTTGGTTTAACAAATATTCACTCTGCCTGAGTTCTTCCTCCGCCTTTTTACGTTCGGTGATATCCAAGAGATAACCTGTTCTTTTAATGGGTACACCGCTATCATCAAATGTTATTTCCGCATTGGCAGAGACAACCCGCTCTTCGCCGTCAGGCCGGATTATTCTAAATTCAAAGGCCCCTATTTTATGCCCTGATTCCAATAGCTGAAAAAGCTTATCTAAATGATTTGTATCATCCGGATGAACACATTTGATTATACGTTCTTCAGGATTAACTTCATCCTGGTTAATACCTAAAATCCGAAATAATTCATCGGAGCGTTCGAAACGATTTCTGCTCATATCAAACTCATATGATCCTATATGCGCAAGTTTCTGAGTTTGTTTTAACAGAATTTCGCTCTGGCGGATCACTTTCTCAGCCCTTTTACGTTCGGTAATATCCTGAACATATCCTATGAACTTAACTGGCATACCGTTATTGTCCAATATTACTTCCGAATTGGCCGAGGCAACCCTTTCTTCGCCATCAGGCCGGATTATTCTGAATTCAACCGGCCCCTCGTGATTTCCTGTTAGTGACAGTTTAAACTGCTGTTCTATATAATCCCTGTCATCAGGATGTATGGTTTTGATTATACGCTCATTGGAAACAACTTCATACCGAGTAATGCCGAAAATCCGATATATTTCATCGGAACGTTCGAATTTATTGCTAATCATATCAAATTCATATGATCCAAGATGTGCAAGTCTCTGTGTTTGGTTTAACAGTGCTTCTCTCCGCAGGAGTTTTTCCTCTGTCTTTTTACGTTCGGTAGTATCAATAAAATAACCTATTATCTTAATTGGTATGCCGCTATCGTCAATTATTATTTCCGCATTGGCAGAGACAATCCGCTCTTCGCCGTCAGGCCGGATTATTCTAAATTCAACCAGACCGACTCTATTCCCTGCTAACAGCAGTTTTAACTGCTTTTCCACGTATTCCCTGTCATCCGGATGAATTCTTTTGATTATATCCTCTCTGGAGTCAACTTCATCCCGGTTAAGACCGAAAATCCGGAATAATTCATCGGAACGTTCGTAATCGTTAATATTTATATCCAGTTCGTATGATCCAAGATGCGCAAGCTTCTGGGCTTGGTTTAACAAATATTCCCTCCTCCTGAGTTTTTCTTCCGCATTTTTACGTTCGGTAATATCATAAGAGATAACCATTAGAATTGAGTTACCATCTTTATCTTTTATGGGTTGAGCATGAGACCAATACCATCTTTTTTTGCCGAAAAATTCAATGGGGATTTCATAATCAGCTGGTTGTCCCGTCTCAATAATATTTCGATTTGTTTTCACCAGGTCTTCAGCCATGGGAGATACGAAAATTTCCGTTAGCTTTTTTCCTATAAGACTTTCGGGCTTATCGCCAATAATCTCAGCTGTTTTCCGGTTCATTAATATGAGCCTTGATTCTCTGTCATAAACATGGATCGGGCTGTTATAAAGATCGATTAGCTGTCGATATAAGTTATCAGTATTCTGTTCAATCCGTTCAACCTCTTTGAATCCTGTAGTATCCGAACGGATACCATTACCTGCTGTATCTTTTGTCGGATCCGCATGCATACGTATTGCTTTTAATTCAATTAATTCTTTTTCTAATTTTTTTACCTTTTGTACCAATTCTTCATAGGTCGGCTTTGTATCCATTATAAATCCTCCAATTGGTGAAAATCTCAATTCAGCTTTTCTGCGTTCCGTTTAACAGTTTGAACGATAGGCTGTATGTCACTTAATATACAAAGGATAATTAATTGATTATAAGAATAAGTATTGAATCCAAATGAAATTAATATTTCTATAGGGATTTATTTCATATTTAACCTGCAATTGCGAGCCCATACCCGATACTTGCAGCGGGGGGCTTCAATTCTTGGTTTAGTGACAATTATTATTTTATATAATTATTAGTGAATAAAGAACATGTTTACCGGGAAGCAGAAAAGGGAGAATGAAATAAAAAAATTCCTAGTAGGTAATAGTTTATATGAAATTTCTTTGAGTTGTAAAGGTAATTTTAATAAAAAAGATAAACCTTTTAATGGCTTCTAAACTTTTTTTGCCTTTCTTTTCTCGCGGTTTCAGGGATTTGGGCTGGGAGTTATGCCTTGAGTTCCACTTTCGATCCTATCTTCCAGTTCACCAATGTATGCGGCGAGGGTGTTCCCCGACTGTTCTACTGCAGAGCGGAGATCACGATCGAGTTGATCAAGCCTTACCATTAGGGCAGCGCTCGACTCTGCGCCTGAGTTTGCCTGTCTCTTCAATTCTGCCTCTACGAACTCCCGCAGTTCGGTGAAACGTGAAGTCTCGGCTTGGTTGGCAAGCTCTCGATTGGCATGCAGCTCCCGCGCATGCCGGCGGGCTTCCAAGAGTACCGACGTCTGCAGATAGATTACAAACACAAGGAACACCGCAGATAGAAAGGCCAGCAGTCCAAGCATCACTAATCCTAGCGGGGCTTGAATTACAGTAACTCCCAAGGAAAGAGTTGCCGGCGTCGTGAATACGCTCCAGTTGAGCGCGGCAAAAGCGGTAATTGCGACCAGGATAATCAGCAAAAACAATGTGCGAATCTTCATATTGACGAGCCTCCTTTGCAGATTTGCAGGCATGTATACTTATTAGTCTCTTAACACATTTACAAAAAGCAACCATAATGGTTCCGTATAGGGTTAAATAGTATGGACAGAGAATATGAAGTTAATTCGGTTCAAGTCCTGAAATTGTTCCAAGATAATGGTTGTTCCGCATATAGCCAGTGTGTGGCGTTCGTGCCGATATGATATTGCATGTTGCCGTGTCTGTTTCATAATATAGCATCGGCAACAACTGCGTTATCTCCAATTCAAAGCTATTTGTCTTTTTTCTTTTCAAGAAGAGCTGCATGAGCGGCTGCAAGTCTAGCAACCGGAACCCTGAAGGGCGAACATGAAACATAGGTAAGCCCGAGTTCATGACAGAGCATAATGGATTTTGGATCACCTCCGTGCTCGCCGCAAATACCGCATTCCATATCCGGTTTTACTGAACGCCCTTTCTTTATTGCGATTCTCATCAGCTCGCCAACTCCATCCCTGTCTATGGTTGCAAAAGGATTGTCCGGCAAAATGCCGGAACCAAGGTATTCAACTAAAAATCCGGATTCGGCGTCATCTCTTGATATGCCATATGTTGTCTGGGTTAAGTCGTTTGTTCCAAAAGAAAAGAAAGACGCATATTCTGCTATATGGTCGGCAGTCAGAGCCGCGCGCGGAAGTTCAATCATGGTTCCGAACTGGTAATCAATATGCATATCCTGTTCTTCCATGACCTTAAGCGCCTCGGCCTCAAGCGTTGCACGCTGTACTTTAAGCTCATTTACATGGCTGGTAAGAGGTATCATAACCTTAGGATGAACTTTTATACCCTCTCTTGTTACAATGCACGCAGCTTCGAAAATCGCCCTGACCTGCATTCTGGTAAGATCGGGAATACGGATTCCAAGACGTACTCCTCTCATTCCAAGCATTGGATTATACTCCTGCAGGCTTTCCACCCGTTTAAGAATATTTTCCTTTGTTCTGATTTTCTGGAGAAGCTCATTGATTTCATCAAGGTTTGCAGCTTTTTGTATCCTGATTTTCAGATCCGAAAGGTCACGCATAAGTTCAATATTATTAGGTAAAAATTCATGCAAAGGCGGATCAAGCAATCTTAATATAACCGGAAGATCATCCATGATTCGAAACAGATCGGCAAAATCATCCCGCTGAAAAGGCAGTATTGCATATATGGCCTCACGCCGTTCAATCGAAAAATCAGTCATAATCATTTTTTGAATATAAGGAAGGCGTTCGGCTTCAAAAAACATATGCTCCGAACGGCAAAGTCCTATGCCTTGCGCTCCATAGTCGCGGGCTCTTTTAGCATCACGGGGATAATCGGCATTCGCCCAGACTCCAAGCCGTCTGAATTCATCCGCCCATGAAAGAAGCTTTATCAGCCAGGGATCTTTTATATCAGGAATGGTTGTAGCTAATTTATCAATATAAACTTCTCCGCTTGTTCCATCAATCGATATCCAGTCGCCTTCATGAATTATGGTATTTTTAACAGTCATCCGGCGTCTGGTAAGATCTACCGTAAGAGAAGACACACCAACAACGGCAGGCTTTCCAAACTGGCGCGCAACAAGCGCGGCGTGACTTGTTCTTCCTCCGCGGGTGGTAAGAATGCCCTTTGCAGCAAGCATTCCGTGAACATCATCAGGCCGGGTTTCGGGGCGAACCATTATAACCTCTTTGCCTTCTTCTCTTGCCCATGTTTCTGCACGATCTGCATCAAAGGCCACAACACCGACGGCTGCACCAGGGGAAACATTAAGTCCGGTCGCCAGCAATCTGCCTTCTGCTTTTGCAGCTTCAATTGTTTTACGGTCAAACTGGGGATGGAGAAAGAAATCCACTTGTTCAGGACTGACTCTGAGAACCGCCTCTTCGCGTGTGATAAGACCTTCTTCGGCCATATCAACGGCAATACGCACTGAAGCCTGGGCAGTACGTTTTCCATCTCTTGTCTGGAGCATCCAGAGTTTGCTTTTTTCAATGGTAAATTCCACATCCTGCATGTCACGGTAGTGTTTTTCAAGCTGTGCGGCCACTTTTGCAAATTCATCGTAAGCAACCGGCATTTCCACTTTTAATTCCGAGAGATCTTTGGTGAGGCGAATTCCTGCAACAACATCTTCTCCCTGAGCATTTACAAGATAATCTCCTTCAAGCTTGTTTTCTCCGGTTGAACCATTACGGGTCATTGCAACACCGGTTGCGCTGTCATTTCCCATATTACCGAAAACCATAGCCATAATAGTAACTGCTGTTCCAAGATCGTTTGCGATACCGGCTGCATTACGGTAATCAATAGCGCGCTTCCCGTTCCAGCTTTTGAAAACGGCTTCTGTCGCAAGACTCAATTGTTCGTAAACATCAGAAGGAAATTCTCTTTTTGCATGTCGTCTGAAGATTTCTTTAAATTCTTCAGTTACTTTTTTCCAAACATCTGCGGAAAGCTCAGCATCGGTTTTAACTTTTGAAACTGTGCGTGCACGGGTAATAATGTCTTCGAATTTTTCATCGGGTATTCCCATTACAACGCTTCCAAACATTTGTACAAACCGGCGGTATGAGTCATATACAAAGCGCTCATCACCTATTTGTTTGGCAAAACCTTTTGCTGTTTCATCGTTTAAGCCGATGTTTAATACGGTATCCATCATTCCGGGCATTGAAAATTTTGCACCTGACCTGCAGGAAACAAATAAAGGATTGTTGGTGTCCCCAAATATTTTCCCTGCTGCATTTTCTATCTCCTTGAGAGCCTCCATCTCCTGCTCCCACATATCATCAGGGAAAGCTCCGCCTTCTGCCAGATACGCGTTACATGCTTCGGTTGTTACCGTAAAACCGGGTGGAACAGGAACACCTATACGTATCATCTCAGCAACATTTGCACCTTTTCCTCCGAGCAATCCGCGAACATCTTCCCAGTTTCCTCCGACATATTCTTCGGCAAGGTCAAGTCTATCAAACATGTAAACCCATTGTTTTGACATTTCGATCTCCTTAATTTTTCGGCTTTCCGCAGTATGGGCAAAAAATAAAATCTACCTGCAATTTTTTGCCGCAATTGTTACATGTTACAATTTTATTAGCTTGTAAGGAGTTATCTCCGAATCCGAACTCCTTCATTTCCTGCTCACATTTTTCACACATTAAAAAATCTTCACCTTTTTTGACCCGAAACAGCGGAATAAAAAACAGAGTGAAATAATGGTCAATGCGTCTGTAGTATGCTCTTGCCAGACCGCATACGGGGCATAATTTCTTGTGTTCATCTATTGCTATGGTTTTGGGAGAGATTCCTGCTATAAAAAACATTTCTAAAATGTTCTTGGTTTGCAGACAATTTCCCGAATCCGCATGTTGAATAAATCAGATTGATTAGCGGGAGTTAATACAAGTGCGGAATCAGCTCCTTTGCTAGTGCCGCCTATGGCAATTATATCGTTTCCTGCAAGTACGCCTGCATCGGCAGCCATGATCGAAACTTCAACAGCCACTTTTACACCCTGGCCGAACAGCCTCAATGTTTCGGCAATCAGCAGGGTTGGATAAAGACCGCTGAATTTTTTTGCAATTGATCTCTCAACCCCTGATAATGCATGAGTTGCCGAGATAACAATAGCTCCTCTTTCTTCAAGATGTTTTTTTGCAGAGTCAGGCATTACCCGTTTAAAAGGTTCAAGGAAACCACTGTGATATGTGACCACAACAACTTTAAACCCTTCAAATACTTCAAGGGCCTTTTTTGCAGTATCTCCTTTGGACGAAGCAACGACAACCTCTTTTATTCCCAGAGCCTTTGCTCGTTCAAAGGCAAGATTAAGAGTTTTGCCAGTATTTATTTTACCAGGTTTATCAAAATACATATTGACCTCCATTGTTACATATTGTTGAATATATATGATTAGTTTTTTCAGTCAATATCAAAAATGAGCTCTCTTGAATAACGCTTATTTTGGTCGTATTAATCTGTAGGTGTCAGGGATCGGGGGTCAGGGTTCAGGCAAAAGATTCAGGGGAAAGATAGCTGATAAGTTTATGAATTGGTAATAAAAATGAATGCGAACAGCAAACTTTGCTGTGCTATTTTCGCTGTTCCATATTCGAAGAAGGAGTCTTAGAGGTGGTTATTGATTTTCATGCACATATATTTCCGGTAAAGATTTCAGGAAACAGAGAAAAATATTTTCAATCTGAACCCGCCTTTAAGCTTCTATACGATTCCCCAAAATCCAGACTGGTTGATGCAGAAACACTTATTGAAGCAATGGATAAAAACGGGGTTGATAAGACAGTTGTTTTTGGCTTTCCCTGGAAAAATGATGAAGTTTTTGTGTTAAATAATAATTATATAATTGAATCGGTTGCAAAATATCCTGATCGTCTGATTGGGTTTGCCTGTTTTGATCCATTTAATATTAAGGCTGAAAAGGAGGCCGAAAGATGCTTAAAGGATGGTCTTTGCGGAATCGGCGAACTTGCTTTTTACGAATCGGGTATTGATGAAAAAACTTTGCAACAGTTAAGCCCTATTATGGATATCTGCCGAACAAAAAATGTACCTGTATTAATCCATACAAATGAGCCAGTGGGGCATAATTATCCCGGTAAAACCCAAAATACTCTTTTTCAGATATATAGTCTTATTAAAAAATTTCAGGATAATAAAATAGTTCTTGCCCACTGGGGAGGCGGAATATTTTTCTTTAATCTTTTGAAAAAAGAAGTAAAAGAAAAAATGAAAAACGTATATTTCGATACCGCCGCATCACCCTTTCTTTACGACTCCCGGATTTACCTCAAGGCAAAAGAACTTGCCGGCATCGACAAGATTTTGTTTGGAAGTGATTTTCCTCTAATAAACCCCTCAAGATATTTTTCAGAAATTGAAAGCGCAGGCCTTGAAAAAGAAGATATCGAAAAGATATGTGGATTGAACGCAGGAAAACTTCTCTTCGGATAGCCTGATATTTATGCCTAAAGACAACAATTTAAATATAACGTATAAAATTATTAAGTTACTATTTATAGTGCCAAAATAAATTATAATTAGAGCCACTTTCAAAACGTTTCAGTTTGGTCAAGGTCAAGGCGGATGAAAATTTTAACCGCACGAATACATGGAGTATTTCGAGGATTAAAAATTTCACCCAACGCAGAGATCGGCCAAAATGGGACGTTTTGAAACTGGCTCATTATTATAATATTTGATCTTCTCTGAGTTTGACGGCAAGCTTGGCTCCGGCTTCTTTATAAGAATCTGCCTTTATATAATTGCATTCAACCTCATAGTCCGGAACAAATATCTTTTCCCAGCTTATTTTTTTTAAAACGGATGATTCTATCTCAAGGTCTTTGGCTGTCCATATGACAGCAGGCTTATTTCCGGCGCCTCCAGTCTGCTGCAAATCGGCTTTTCTTAAATCCCCTCCACCGGTTATCGATAATAAAGACGGCATACCAACTTCAAGTACTTCATAGCCATCCGGCAGGCTTCGCTCCACCCGTATGCTTTTTTCAAAGAGTTCCACTTTTTTAATAAGATTGATACAGGGGATATCCAGAAAACCTGCAATATAATGCGGCACTACTGCCGAGTCCGTATCTCCTGCCTGCCTTCCGGCGAGCACAAGATCATAATCTCCAAGTTTTTTTATACCCTCAGAAATGACATAAGCTGTGCTTCGGCTGTCAAGGTTTTCAAAAGACTTATCCTGTAAAAAAACCAGATTGTCTGCACCTGCCTTCAGAGCTTTTCCCATTACTGCTTTTGAGAGGTTTTTCCCCACGCTTATCACGGTTATCCTTGCTTGCCAGGCATCCTTTATCTTAAGTGCAGTTTCAAGGGCATTCTCATCATACGGATTTATTGCAGGAGGCACGCCTTTTGGAAGTATTATCTGTCCGGTATCGGAATTTACGCCATAACCGGATGCAGGTCCCTCCGGGTCGATTATTTGTTTTGCGCAAACAATAATGTGAAGACTCATGTATTTTTCTCCTTGCTTTTGCAAATTATTACTTATTAAAGAAATATTTTACCTGATGACTATAAAAGGCTTTTTGCTTCTATAACGCATTCAATTCCCTGAGTTTTTCAGTAAAGCCCGGCAGGATTTCTTCCCAGTCTCCTACAACACCGTATCGGGATACTCTGAATATATTTGCTGCGGGATCATTGTTGATAGCAACTATATTTTTTGAACCTATGCATCCGGCCAGATGCTGGGATGAGCCTGATATTCCAATGGCTATATAAACATTTGGAGCTACTATCTTTCCGGTAAGTCCCACTTTTGATGTTGCAGGCACCCAGCCGTTATCTGTGGCAGGTCGTGAGCCGCCAACAGCTCCGTTCAATATTCCGGCAAGTTCTTTCAAATGTTTGAAGTTTTCCTTGCTACCTATACCCCTGCCCCCGCTAACAACTACAGGGGCGTTCTCCAATCTTATTCCTTCAGTTTCTTCCTTTATTTTTTTAACAACTTTTATTCTAATCAACGCAGGATCAATATTAACTTTAACAGGAATAATCTCTCCCTTCCTGCTGTCATCTCTTTCAAGGGGTTCGATTGATTTTTGTCTTAAAGTTAACACAAGCTGCGAACCTAATGGGGAAAAAGCGGCATGAATTTTACCGCCATATATTGGATGAATGGGAATAATCGAATCAGTTTCTTTGTTAACGTTTATCTCAACACAATCTGTAACAAGATCGCAGCCAAGTTTAAATGCCAGGCGGGGTGCAATGTCTGCTCCTGTTGAGGTCTGACCTAAAATTATACATCTGGGCGCAGTTTGTCTGACTATTCGATCAAGGGTAATGCTGTATACATCCGGGTTATATTTTTTAAGCAGAGGATCATCGGCGACAAAAACATTATCCGCGCCAAAGGCAACAGCTTCTTTTAGCGTTTTGTTCAGGCCTTCGCCAAAAAGTATGCAATTGACTTTCTCATTGAATCCATCAGCCAACTTTCGGGCACAGGCAAGCAATTCGATTGTTCCAGACATCAATTTATCTTCGGAAACGCTATCAAAAACAGTAATTCCGGAAAATGCAGTCATTGTTACCTCCATGCTTAAAAAACTGTGATTTACTTCATATACGCCAAAGCCTCATCCAGATGTGAAAAAGAGTTCTTGAATGGTCTCAAGATATTAATTTGGTTGAAATGATAAGCTTTCTCAAACTTGAGCAAACTGAAACGTTTTGAAAGTAGCTCAATAGTGTAAATAAGAATAATACTAAAAAGAAGTTAAAGATTAAACCACAAAATGCAGATATAAGATAAATAAACTATAATATCTTTAAAAACCGGGTATAAAAGGAAAATATAAAAACGACTTGAGTCCGGATAAGAATGACGGCCGTTTTTAAAAGGACATGTGCAGATGATTCCAATATAGTTAGGCTTTAAGGACACTATAAAAAACTTGACAGGTTTTTTGCTTTATGATATCTTTCTGCAAATTTTTAAATAAAATCTGGTGGTTATGTGCTGCCAGCTTATTGCGCTTTTTCAATCAACTTTTGAAAAGATAGCTAAATAATAAAAGTCATATAGCATAGTTATTAAATTACCAATGTTATAGTTAGAGCCAATTTTAATGTTGGGCTCAAATCTTAATCCTTAAAATACTCAATGTATTTATGTGTTTAAAATTTCTGCCTGTCTTGACCAAGCTAAAATGGTTTGAAACTGGCTCGTTAGCGTAAGGATGCATTCGGCATGAAAAAGAAAGAAATATCTTTAATATTGTTAAACAATACAGGTTCAACAATAAAAAAAATATCTGCTTCCGACAAGGCAGTCCGTTCCGCCTGCTTTTTTCTTGTATTATTTGTGATTGTTATGGGGTATTTAGTTCATGATTATATCTCGCTGAAAAGAGCTTCATTAGATAATGTATATCTTCAGGACAAGGTTTCAGTACAAGAGGATGAATTGGTCAACCAGCGAAAACAGATACAGTTTTTTGCCAATGAAATCAAAACCATTAAATCAAAACTTACTGACTTACATAATTTCGAAAAAAAAATAAGAGCGATGGCTAAAATTAAAAAGAATAAGCGATTTATTGGTATCGGAGGTTCTAATCCTGATACTATAGATACGGCAATAGCTCTTACTGAAAGACATGACAGTCTGATGCAGGAAATGCATGTTCAAGTAGCAGAGATTGATTTTGCTGCAAGCAGACAAAAGGAAGGGTTAAAATCGGTAGTTTCTTTTTTCGAGGAACAACGGAATCTCCTTGCCGTATCTCCTTCAATTCGACCGACATTTGGAAATATTACATCAACTTTTGGTTATCGCACTTCACCTTTTACAGGTTTGCGGGAATTTCACAAAGGGATTGATATTGCTGCTCCTGGTGGAACACCCATTATTGCAACAGCTAACGGCGTTGTTTCTGAAGCGGGTTATCTTGGGTCTTTAGGTAATGCAATAGTGATTAATCATGGGTATGGAATGGTAACCTGCTATGGGCATGCCAGTAAAATATTAAAGAAGCCCGGCAGTTTTGTAAAAAGAGGTGAAATCATTGCCCGTGTCGGTAACACCGGACGAAGCACAGGGGCTCATGTCCATTATGAAATCCATCATAATGGTATTCCTGTTAATCCAAGTAATTATTTGTTAAACTGATATAGCATACTATATTTTTCATTCCGGCTCGATGAGTTAAAAAATGGCCCATTTACAATGATGTTATATTCTTTGTTTTCATCAAATCCCTATAAAGCCATTCTTTGTTTTACATTTAAAGCGAATTACTTTATCCTATGTCCACCCGAAAGCCTAAACCGTCATATAAATATCATAAAAACTGGTTTTAAAGTTATTGGGGTTTAGATTGGTATTAGAAATTTAATTACTTGTATTTGCTAAAAAGTCGGCATTTTTTAATATCACGGGGTTGATAATCTGACTATAGCACTTTGCGAAAATGAGGGGTTAAGGATTACTTCCAACAAAAAATCTACTGTTGCAACGACAGGTTTTTAAGCTCAAGGAAATATAAATGATAGGAAGCTTACTTACAAAAATATTCGGCAGCAAAAATGACCGGGAAATTAATAAGTTAAAACCGATTGTTGAAATTATTAACTCGCTGGAGAACAAAATTCATTCCTTAAGTGATGATGAATTGAAAGCCCACACCGCACTTTTCAGGGAGCGAATCGAACGCGGAGAAAGTCTCGATGAAATACTTCCGGAAGCTTTTGCAGTGGTTAGGGAGGTTTCTATCAGAACCCTTCATATGAGGCACTTTGATGCTCAGTTAATCGGAGGAATGGTCCTTCATGCCGGTAAAATAGCTGAAATGAAGACTGGTGAAGGCAAGACGCTTGCTTCAACGTTGCCAGCATATCTGAATGCTATATCCGGAAAAGGAGTTCATATCGTAACTGTAAACGATTATCTTGCCAAACGGGATACCGAGTGGATGGGAAATATCTATAGTTTTCTTAATCTTTCAGTCGGTACAATTTTGCACGGTTTATCGGATTATGAACGTAAAACATCTTACTATTCTGATATTACTTACGGTACAAATAATGAATTTGGGTTTGACTATCTAAGAGACAATATGAAGTACGACAGGGAATCCCTTGTTCAGCCCGAACTAAATTTTGCGATAGTAGATGAGGTGGATAGTATATTAATTGATGAAGCAAGAACTCCGCTTATTATTTCAGGCCCTGCTGAAAAATCGACCGATTTGTATTACATGGTTAATGGAATAGTTCCCAACCTTAAGAATGAAAAAGATTATTCAATTGATGAGAAAGCCAGAGCAGTAGCATTGACTGAGGAGGGTATTGCTAAAGCCGAAAATTTGTTGAAAGTAACTAATATATATGATCCTAAAAACATAGAATTATTGCATCATGTTAATCAGGCATTAAAAGCCCATACTTTGTTTAAGCTGGATGTTGATTACATTATTAAAGATGGAGAAGTTATAATTGTTGATGAATTTACGGGTCGCTTGATGCCCGGGCGGCGCTACAGTGATGGTTTGCATCAGGCTCTCGAAGCGAAGGAAAATGTAAAGATTGAAAATGAAAACCAGACCTTAGCTACTATCACATTTCAGAACTACTTCAGGATGTATAATAAGCTTGCAGGTATGACAGGAACAGCGGATACCGAAGCCGCCGAATTCAAGAAAATTTATAATCTTGATGTCGTTGTTATTCCAACAAATATGCCAATGATAAGAAAAGATAATCCGGATGTTATTTATAAGACAAAAAAGGAGAAATTTGAAGCGGCTCTGGATGAAATTGCTGAACTCAATAAAAGGGGCCAGCCTGTTCTTGTGGGTACAGTCTCAATTGATGTTTCGGAAAGCCTGAGTATAAAGCTTAAAAAAAGAGGAATTAAACATACAGTATTGAATGCTAAAAACCATGAAAAAGAAGCTGAAATTATTTCTATGGCGGGCCAGAAAGGAGCCGTAACCATTTCGACAAACATGGCAGGACGCGGAACAGACATTGTTTTGGGAGAAGGAGTTACTGAGCTTGGCGGACTTCATGTATTGGGAACGGAAAGACATGAAAGCAGGCGCATAGATAATCAGCTTCGCGGACGTTCAGGCAGGCAGGGTGATCCGGGGTCTTCCCGGTTTTTTCTTGCTCTTGAAGATGATTTGCTCAGAATTTTTGGTGGAGAACGCATTACCGGAATAATGGAAAAACTAGGTATGCAGGAAGGAGAACCTATAGAGCACAACCTTATTAGCAGAGCAATTGAAAATGCCCAGGCGAAGGTTGAAGGACATAATTTTGATATAAGAAAGCAACTTCTCGAATATGATGATGTAATGAACCAGCAAAGAGAAGTTATATATAAACAGAGGCGTGAGGCACTAAATGGGCAAAGTCTTAAACCTTCTATCGAAAGCATGATACGTGAAAAGGCAGAGGAAATTGCCTTTTTATATGCAGACGCGAAAGTGCTTCCTGAAGAGTGGGATATAAAGGGGCTTTCAGAAGCGGTTTTTAAACACTTCAATTTTCGACTGAATAACATAAGCGGTGAAACTCTTGAAAAATTGAATAAAGAAGTTCTTGATCAGATTATATATGATGAAGCCATGTCGGTTTATAACCAGAAAGAGGCACTGGTAGGAGATGAAAACTTCAGGCATCTTGAACGAATGGTTATGTTGCAGACAGTGGATAGCATGTGGAAGGATCATCTCCTGTCGATGGACCATCTCAAAGAAGGTATAGGGCTAAGAGGTTATGCTCAGCAAAACCCACTTATTGTATATAAAAAAGAAGGTTTTGAGCTGTTTCAGGATATGATATCCAGGGTAAAGGATGAAGTTGTTAACATACTGTTTAGGATCCAGATATCCGAGCCGAAAAAAATAGAAGATATCAATAAACCGAAGGAACAGAAACTCATATTCTCCGGCGGAGATGATAGTGTTTCAAAGAAGCCGGTAAAACGAGACGATAAAAAAATTGGAAGAAATGATCTTTGTTCTTGTGGAAGTGGGAAAAAATTTAAAAAATGCTGTGGGAAATAAGCCATAAATATATATAACCATACTAACTAAATTTAACTGTTAAAATAATAATTTGTAACCGCGCACCATTTTTACGTTTTTTATGAGGGAGGAATGAACTGTGAAAAAATTAATGCTGATCAATATTTTAATTTGTGTGGCTCTTATTGCAGGATGCCATTCGAGATCGCAAGCCCCGAAATCAGAAAAATATATGCAGGAAGACAACGGGGTTAATGCTGATATTATATCTGAAACTGCTACAGGAGACAAAAACCTTAACATATCTGTTTTAATGGATATAGGAGATGATAATTTGTCTCAGCCTCAGATTGATCAGAGGGAACAGTTGAATGACTGGATGGGCAAGGATCTCGTAAGAATGCTAAATAAAGCAGGCTATAAAGCGAATCTGATTGAAAAACGCAGCCAGCATAAACCCGGTATTTATCTACTTAAAGTTACCATTGTCAGATATAGTGCTGGAAGTAAAGCCGCACGAATAATTGTTGGATTCGGTGCCGGAGCGGTTTCTCTTGATACACGGTATGAACTTTTTGCGCCATCTGGTAATCTTATTCTTTCTGATGAGCATGGGGTTGGCTCAAGTATTGAATGGACATCCTGCGCAAGAAAATTAAATAAACAAACTCTTAATGCAGTTTCAAACAAAATTAAATAGTAGGAGCCAGTTCCAAAACGTCCCATTTTGGCCGATCTCTGCGTTGGGCGAAAAATATTAATCCTCGAAATACCCCATGTATTCCTGCGGTTAAAATTTTCACCCGCCTTGACCTTGACCAAACTGAAACATTTTGAAAGTGGCTCGTAGGTATTATAATAAGAAATATACTTTTCACTCATCGGTAAAGGGCTTTCCCGATGAGTGAAATAAATTAAAGAATTCCGCCGCGAACTGATCGTAATCTTCAACCATAAGGAATTTTGATCTATTTTAGTTTTGCTTACTCCCCACACACAAACAAGCTTCGGAAAATTTGCTCGCCTGTTGCGGAGTATTTCTATTATAGAACCAGGCCGGTACTTATACACCATCGGCCTGTTGGAGGACTTTAACAAGCCCCTCAATAATTTAATAAATTTAATGTATTATATCTATTTGATTATATACATTAAATTAATTGATAATAAGCCTTGTTCTTGCGGAAATTTATAGATAAATATATATTGATTTATAAGTGATAACTAAATAGAATCATACTGGAGTTGTTTTGGGCAAAATCAATAAACTGCAAAAACTCAATATGTCTCCGATCCCAAATAAACTCTCTATAATTTTAGATGCTGTTATTCGATTTTACCCTGTTAATATTTCACAAAACAATTATGACGGTTTTCACTGACAACAAAACGGAAATATATTACAAGTAGGACAAACAGAGAAAAGCAATGTTAACTAAAATAAAACATAAAGATTAAACCACAAAACGCATATAGAAGATAAAATACCTGTATTAAGGAGTTGTGGCGGTTTCAGTGGTTTTTATCTTGGTAATAGGCGGAAATGTATAAGGAGGTTACTTATGAATAATATTCAAAAAATTCTGTCTGTAGCAATAACCGGCCTTTTGTTAAATTCGACAGTGGGGTATGCCGGTTCGGATATAAAAGGAGCTGTTGTAAACACCTCGAATACAAAGAATAAGGTTAACGTTGCTTTAGGTTCTGATAGCAAAGCCAATCTTGATTCAGTAGCGTTGAAGAACAGTAGCGTTACAGGTGCGGTAATAAATACTCCCGCAGGGAAAACTTCCGTAAACGTTGCCCTCGGAAGCAACAATAAGGCAAACCTCAGTTCAGTTAACATGGAAGGAAGCAGTGTAAAAGGAGCTGTTGTTAATACTTCTGCAGGACAGACCAGTACTAATGTTGCTTTAGGGAGTTCTAATGCTGCAAACCTTGGGGCTACAAATATGAAAGGAAGTGACGTTAAAGGAGCTGTGATTAACACGGCAGCCGGTCAGGTACTGACTAATGTTGCTTTAGGAAAAGACAATAAAGCCAGTCTTGGAGCAACCAATTTGGAAGGAACAAGTGTAAAGGGAGCGGTGGTAAATACTGCAGCGGGCCAGGTTCTGACAAACGTTGCTTTGGGAGCCGGGAATAAAGCCAGCCTTGGCGCAGTAGATATGAAAGGAAGCGATGTTAAAGGAGCTGTGATTAACACGGCAGCCGGCCAGGTACTGACCAATGTTGCTTTAGGAAAAGACAATAAAGCCAGTCTTGGTTCTGTTGAAATGAAAAACAGCGAAATTAAAGGTGCTATTGTTAATACTACTGCGGGACAGGCAGTTACCAATGTTGCAATTGGAGCTGGAAATAAAGCTGATCTTGGCGCTGTCAATATGAGTTCAAGCAGTATGAAAGGGGCTATCGTAAACACTACTATGGGTCAAGCAGTTACAAATGTTGCGATTGGAAAAGATAACAAAGCCAGTCTTGGAGCTGTGAATATGGAATCGAGCAACATGAAAGGAGCTATTGTAAACACAACAATGGGTCAAGCAGTTACCAATGTTGCAATTGGAGCCGGTAACAAGGCCAGTCTTGGTGCCGCTGACCTTAAAAATAGTGATGTGAAAGGCGCAATAGTAAATACTTCAGTTGGAGCTGCTTTAACAAATGTTGCCATAGGTAAAGATAATAAGGCCGGACTTGCTTCAGCGAATATAGAAGGCAGTAATGTTAAGGGCAATATAATCAACACAGCAGCAGGCGGAGCTGTAACTAACGTTGCAATAGGAAAGGGAAATAAAGCGAATCTGTCTTCTGTTGATATGAAAAACAGCACTATGAAAGGAAACATTGTAAATACAGCAGCAGGTGGAGCCGTAACTAACGTTGCTATAGGCAGTAATACCAAAGCAAGTTTATCTTCTGTTGATATGAAAAATAGTAATATGAAAGGAAACATTGTCAACACAGCAGCAGGTGGAGCTGTAACAAATGTTGCTATAGGCAGTAATTCTGCGGCAAATTTATCTTCTGTTGATATGAAAAACAGCACTATGAAAGGAAACATTGTAAATACAGCAGCGGGTGGAGCCGTAACTAACGTTGCTATAGGCAGTAAATCCAAAGCAAATCTTTCTTCAGTTAGTATGGAAAACAGTAATATGAAGGGAAATATAACAAATACAACTGTTGGAGGGGCTGTAACTAATGTTGCTTTAGGCAGCAATACAAAGGCTAATTTAGGCTCTGTGGATATGAAAAACAGCAATGTGCAAGGAAATATTTCAAACAGGGCGGCAGGAGGAGTTATGACAAATGTTGCTGTAGGAAGCAATTCCAAGGCAAATCTTGGTTCGGTTGTTCTTGAAAATAGTACTGTGCGTGGCAATATATCAAACAGGGTCAGCGGAGGTGCAGTAACAAATGTTGCTGCAGGATCAGGAAGCGAAGCAAATTCGGGATCCGTTATTGTTAAGAATCGTGACATAGGAGGCGCTAGCACAAGTTCAGGAACAGGTCTTGTTATCAATGACGTCAGGGTTCCTTTCGGTGGAATGGGTGTTCATAACACCAATGTTGCTATAGGTGGAACTTCAAACAAAAATTCAGTTGTTTACAAGTAATTTAATTCGACAAAAGGCTATAAATAAACAACGCTATGCTAAGAAGGGTTATTTCTTTACAAATTAATAATTATATGATTTATGCCGTTGATGTGCATAGAAAGGAGAGAATAAAAACAGATAAAAATCGATAGCATTATTAAAGTAAATATTTCACAATAATAGTGAGTAATTATTCACTGACAACAAAAACTATAGCAAGTATAAATAAACTCAAAACCAAGGTGTAAATTTAACAACAACAACAACAAACAAGAAGGAGTGTAAAATGAAAAAAGCGTTATTAGTAATCGGTGTTCTTTTTATTAGTGTTTCAATGGCTTATGCAGGTTCTGATGTAAAGGGTGCCATAATCAACAAGTCTGATGTAAAAGGTGCAGCAAACGTAGCAATGGGCGAAGGCGCCACTGCTGACATGGGTACAGTCAAGATGAAAGATTCTAGCCTGAAAGGCGCTATTATCAATCAGTCAAGTGTAAAGGGTGCAGCCAACGTAGCAATGGGCAAAGGCGCAACAGCTCAGATGGGTACTGTTGATTTAAACAAGTCTGATGTAAAGGGTGCTATCATCAATCAGTCTGATGTAAAGGGTGCAGCCAACGTAGCAATGGGCCAGGATGCAACAGCTCAGATGGGTACTGTTAGTATGGACAAATCTGACCTTAAAGGTGCTATTATCAACAAGTCAAGTGTAAAGGGTGCAGCCAACGTAGCAATGGGCAAAGGCGCAACAGCTCAGATGGGTACTGTTAGTATGGATAAATCCAGTGTAAAGGGTGCTATCATTAATCAGTCTGATGTAAAGGGTGCAGCCAACGTAGCAATGGGCCAGGATGCAAAAGCTCAGATGGGTACTGTTAGTATGGATAAATCTGACCTTAAGGGTGCTATTATCAACAAGTCAAGTGTAAAGGGTGCAGCCAACGTAGCAATGGGCAAAGGCGCAACAGCCAGGATGGGTACTGTTAGTATGGATAAATCCAGTGTAAAGGGTGCTATCATCAATCAGTCTGATGTAAAGGGTGCAGCCAACGTAGCAATGGGAAAAGGTGCTGAAGCCAATATGGGTTCTGTAGTGGTTGAATAGTTGTGATTCTAAAGTTTAAAGATTAATATTGGTAAGGCTGCCGTTGTTTGTTGCAGCCTTACCAATAAGTACAGACAAATATACGAAGTACAGACAAATATACGTTGCTAACTGTTTAATAAATCAGTTAAAACAACAAGCGCTTTTTGAAGCCCCTCATAATCAATGATAAAACAGATATTTTACTATGGGGCGTAGACGACCATATTCCAAATAATATAGCATAGCCGTTTTGCTATAATGCACTTTATGTAACAAACGTTTTAGATTATCAGTTGTAAGGGGGGGTATATGTTTAAGAAATGGCTTATGTTGTTTTGTTGTGTTATTATCGTTCCGGTTACGTTTGCAGGATACTGCCGAGGTGATGACCTGGATGATGAGATTTCGACATATACTGATGATTCTGTAAGTAAAGACGATGAAATGGGTAAAAAAGACAATAATATCAATTTTATTGTTCTTGAAGCTATTGCAGCTGCAAAAATGAAAGCAAAACAGGGCGATCAGGCGGCTTCAGGAAAAAGCGGTAGCGGTGATATAACGGGAGATAAGAATGAGAACAGTGTCGTGGTAGGTCCTGGTACCCAAACTGGAAATATATATAACATTCAGATTATGAAATAAGATGTGGTGGAATCTGTTTTGTTCTAACTATCTGCAGCTTTTTCAAATAAAATATTCTTATTAAAGAGGGGGAAATGAAATACATATTCTGGAATAATAAAGCCTGCAAGAAAATGCAAAATATTTTGACTATAATATCATTTTCCTTGCTTCTTGCTTCTTGTGCGTCAGTCGATCCGGCAAAAACTGATGTTGAACTTAAAACCGAGCCACCTGCTGCACAGATCACTACATTTACGCAGGCTCTTGCGGACCTGGGCTTGATGACGGAAATTTATAATGTTGACGTTGTTAAAATCCAGAGTAATCCTATAGGGGATAATACCGGCGCAGCTGGCGCTACCGGAGCAGAAATACCGAGAGATATAACCGAAATGATAAAGAGCTGTCTTAATTCAATCGGTGGGAGAGTTACCTTTATTCCTTATGATCCTTCATTTATTCAAAACCAGATGGTAACCGGTTATTCCAGCTTTGATGAAAAACTTATACCTGATGTGGTAATAAGTGGCGGTATTACAGAGTTTGACAGGGGTTTGGAAACAAGGGGTGATGGCACTGATGTCAGTGCCGGTGCCGAGTTTACCGGGTTGCCTGATTATCTTCCTTCAAAGGAAGTTAAACTCAGGTATGGAGATGCCGGGAAAACTGGCTTGGCCAGCATAACTCTCGATTTTAACCTTCTTAATTTCAGAACTATGGCAGGAATACCCAGAATGAGCTCAATTAACAGTATGAAGGTATCAAAAGCCATGAATGAAAGGGAATTAGGAATAAGCCTTTTTGGCCAGACTTTCGGAAGAAAGGGTTCTATCAAGAAGGTTCAGGGAAGGCACCATGCGGTAAGGCTTCTTGTTGAGTTGAGTATGATCCAGATTGTTGGAAAATACAATGGCCTTCCTTATTGGACGTTGCTCGGTGAAGATGCGATGCCTGATAAGGACGTAGAAAGTGCTGTAAAGAAGTTTTACTACAAACTATCTGATTCAGACCGATTGTTCAAGATTCAGGAATGGCTGTATCTCCACGGATATGAAGTTGTGCTTACTGGTCAGCTTGATAATGCGACTGTTTCTGCATTAAAACAGTTTGACAGCAGCTATAATCCGGCAAATAAAATAGATGCGGATATATTCCTTAAAATATATGCTTCAATTCCTATAAAAGAAAGTACATTAGGCAGAAGAAACCAGCTGGATAGGATAATGGGCCAGGCTCCTCAAGCAGTTGAAGCCAGCAGTGTACCTGCTCAGCAACCGCCTATGCAACAAGCAGCCCAGGCAGCCGCACCTCAACAATCGGCACCTGTTGCCGCTCAGGCTGCACCACAGCCTGCTGCTGCTCCGGCTGTATCAAAGCAGCAACGAGCTGTTGCTGCCCCTGCTCCGGCCGCTGCTAGCAGTGTGAGGAAAAAGAGTGCTATCGGTAGAATACTTACAGATGAAGAGTGGTGATATATATGGGCTTATGCCGCAGGATTGTTTCTGCTGTAATTATTATTTTTATAATATGCCTTTGTACCTCAGCGTTTGCCGGGAATAAGAAAATGGTAATCAATAGAACTGAGGAAATGGATGAGCAAAATAAACAAATGGTCAGACAGATTCCAAACTTGCCGGAAACGGGTAAAATTGATGCAAAAGCCAGAGTTGTTAATGAGGGTGGCAATTTAATATTTGATATTTACCATGTTAAAACATCTGTTAAGGAAGAAAGTATTGACCTTAGCGGGAAGCAGCAAAAAGAAGAAGCAAAAGAGGAGTTAACTTCAGAACCTGAGAAAAAAAAAGATAGTTCAAACTTAAACGGCAATCAACAAAAAGAAGAAATAAAAGAGGATTTAAACTCTGATATACTGGATAAGAATGAAAACCTTAATATAGTTCGTGAACAAAGTGAAGAAGGAACAAAGCAGGAGATAATATCTGATACTCAGGGGAAGAATAAAGATAATAAAATTATAAATGATAAGCAGCAAAAAGAGTTAGCAAGTGAGACAACAGTAACCAATATTCAGAAACAGGGTAATGCCGGCTCGTTAGAATTAAACGAATAAATATCTGAATAGCAAACATAATAAATAATATTTATTGATCAGGTGAAAAAGAAATAAATAAGACGACAAAGGCCATGAATTACTCCAAAAAAACAGGAGGTAAGCTGTATGATTTCTAGATGTTTTAAAAGTATTTTAATTTTGTTGATTTGTTTGACATTTTCAGCGCCCAACGTATTAGCCGGTAATAAAAAAATGATGGCTATCATGGCAGCAAAAAATGATGCGATGAGGGGGCTAACAGAACAGGTATATGGCCTTAAAATCCGTTCCTCTGAAGAAGTAAAAAATATGGCTGCTGATAGCTATATCGGAACTACCGATTCCAAAACATCAGCAACCATGTCAGGAATTAAGATTTCGGATGTAATCTATGATCCAAAACAAGATATCGCAAGAGCCACAGCAACAATGACCTCAAACCAAATTGTAAATATTGAGGGTGCAAATGTTGCTTTAAGTGGCAAGGTATTTAAACATGTTGGTTTTGGGGCAAGCTCTCCTTCTAGTGCCGGACCTTTGAGAGCTTTAAGAGCAGCTCAGATTGATGCATATAAACAATTGGCGCAACAAATAGCAGGTTTTACTCTTGAAAGCCAGTCAACAGTAGAAAATTACATGCTTAAATCAGATTTTATTAAGACAAAAGTACAGGCATCACTTGCTTTTGCTGAGGTTGTGGACTTTGGATGGGATCAGTCTGGTGACGCCTATGTAAAGATGGTAATAAAGGTAGATGACGTGGCAGCTATGCTTGGTGAACCTGTTGTAGGCGCCGGAGAACTTGTCGAGGTAGAAGGACAGGGTGCCATGAAAAATGATTTCAGTAAACCTAAGGCCGCTAAGAAATAATAAACAGTTAGTTTAGCTGGTAATAAAATAATTGATGCCCAGTATTTGCTAACACAATCCCGATGAATATTATATGATATAAAAATCCCCTTCTTATCCCTTCTTTATATGAAGGTGTCGAGACGGGGATTTTTTTTTGGGCGTTGCCTAATGGTAGGTTATGGTTCCAGCTGGTTGCATATACCCACATATCCAGTCAATTTGAACTATCAGGAATCGGGACATTATTCTGACTAATGTTATATACCGGCTTAATAATTATGCCGAGCTGTTCAACGCATATTCCAGTCTATTGAGCCAATTGCAAAACGGCCTATTGTGGCCGATCTCAGCGTTGGGTTAAAATTTTAATCCTTAATAAACTCTATGTATTCCTGTTGTTAAAGTTTTAGCCCGCCTTGACCCTGACCAAATTGAAATGTATTGAAACTGACTCCTGTTTAATATGTTTGTTTAAACAAAAAACAGGGTATTATATAAGTTGATTGCAAAAAGTGAGCTAATGTAATAAAAATTATAAACATCTGATATGTTGTGGCCATTAAATATTAAAGCTTGTCTATAATTAGGAAAGGAGAATATATATGAAATCAAATAGATATTTTATATTAATACTGTTTATTATTTCTATTGTAATGCTGTTTGCCATAAAACAAACTTATGCTGGCGGAATATCCATAAATTTAGGTGATGGCAGTGCTGGGGATATATCAATTGATGGAGGTGTAGCACGTTCTGGGAATATATCAATTGATGGGAACGTAGTAAACTCTGGCGGTACTGGCTGTGGTAACGGTATTGAGGGAAATGGAATTGATAAGACAGAAAAAAGAAGCGTATCGACATTTACATCTGTAGAGGTAGACGGAGCTTTTAATGTTTATATCGAATGCCAAAAGAAAAATAGCATAGAGGTTAGAGGTGACAGTAATATATTGCCTTATATAACAACAAAAGTAAAAGGGAATACTCTGCAAATTACTTCGAACAGAACAATATGTCCAAAAAAATTACTGGAAATCAAAGTATCTGCCGATAATATAGAAAGAGTTTCTGTATCGGGTGCTGTTGATCTTTCAATTTCCGGTGTAAATAATAAAAGTCTTGATATTGAGGCAGATGGGGCAGTAGATATAAAAGCATCCGGGAAAACAAAGAATTTGAAGATTAGTGTATCCGGGTCAGGCGATGTGAAAGCAAAAGAGCTTAAAGCTGAAAATGTAGATGTGTCGGTTAACGGAGCCGGAGATGCGGTCGTATACGTTTCACAAAAACTAAAAGCGGAGATAAACGGAGCCGGAGATATTACATACTATGGTAACCCTAAAGAAGTAATTAAAGATGTTTCCGGAGCCGGAGATATTATAAAAAGGTAGCATTATATTTTTAATTTAACAAATAAAGACCATTGACAAAATACCTCATACTGATGAGCCAGTTTCAAAACGTCCCATTTTGGCCGATCTCTGCGTTGGGTGAAAATTTTAATCCTCGAAATACTCCATGTATTCCTGCGGTTAAAATTTTCATCCGCCTTGACCTTGACCAAACTGAAACGTTTTGAAAGTAGCTCTGATACTTTTTGATTTGCATTATTCTGCTTTGAAGCTATCAATGATAAAAGCGTAAACGGCTTGACACCAGCGGGTGGTATATGATAGATTCCAAGTTATTGTGGGGACTTGATTAATTCCCGTATTTTGAAAAAACCTTTTAAAAATAGGGGGCACAATGGATGAAAAGGATAATTCGGGGAAAGAATCTTCTGAAAATGAATCTTTTAATGACCCGGAATTGATGAGTCTGATTAATGATATGAAAAATGCCATTGATGAAGAAGATGAAATCATCGAACTTACTGACGTTATTGATGTTGCCGGTGTAGTAAATCCTGTTGAGAATGAACAGGACGTTGTAATGAAAGATCTTGAGGAAGATATGTGTTCTGATGAATACGTAAAAGATGACTTTGCCGCTTCCATGGGAATGAAAATTGATAATGAATTAGATTCTCAGGATTGTTTAAGCGAAGACAAAGGCTTGGATTTAGAAACAGAATCCCAAGAAGAGTATGGGAAGCTTGCTGTTTCACCGCAACAGGTCGAAGCAGCCGTTGAGCGTGTGGTTCACAGGATATTGGGAGATAAAATTGACAGTATACTGATCGAGGTAATAGAAAGGGCCGTTACACAAGAAATTAATAGACTAAAAAATATTCTTCGTGTTACTGAAAATGATTTTGACTAATTATAATTATTTATTAAAGAGATCGCCCTTTTATATAATTTATTATTTATCTTAAGTTATATCCCTTTTGTCAGGCGGTCTCTTTTCTGTATGGCAGAAAGAAATTGCTTATTATAGATTTTGGGATACCCCGTAGCTTGCTGCGGGGTAGTTTGTTTTTACGGGGGCTAAAATTCGTTTAAAGACTTTAAGGACGTTATTTAAGATGAAAACATTAAAAGACATCGGTTTTATTAAAAGATCATCTTAAGTTGCTCTTCATCTTTTGTTATTGCAGCGTACGAATAAGTTTGCTTTATTCCCTCCGATTCGTATGCTTTGCAAATAAAGCTATTTATAAAACCAGCTAAATTGGGAATTTTTACAAGTCTATCTGGTTTGATTTGGGATTTATTTCGGGAGTGTTGTTTATGAGTTCTGATTTGATGGAAAAGAGTTATGAGCCTAAGGAAGTTGAGAAACACTGGTATGAATTCTGGGAGAAAGAAGAACTTTTTGCAGCTAGTGAATTAAGTGATAAAAAAAGTTATTCAATAGTTATTCCGCCTCCTAATGTAACGGGTGTGCTTCATATGGGACACGCGCTTAATGTTACAATGCAGGACATACTATGTCGTTATAGAAGATTGCGTGGCGATAACGTGCTTTGGATGCCGGGAACGGATCATGCCGGAATTGCAACACAAAATGTTGTTGAGAAGAAACTCACAGCCGAAAACACAAACAGGCATGAACTCGGTCGGAAAAAATTTATCGAGGCAGTTTGGGAATGGCGAAACCAATATGGGAGTGCAATTATTAACCAATTGAAACGGCTGGGAGCCTCCTGTGACTGGAAGCTGGAGCGTTTCACCATGGATGAAGGCCTTTCAATTGCGGTCCGCAAGGTTTTTGTTCAGCTTTATAATGAAGATCTTATTTACCGTGGAAATTATATAATAAACTGGTGCCATCGGTGTCATACCGCTCTTGCTGACCTTGAGGTGGAATATGAGGAAATCGAGGGCCATCTTTATCATATTCGATATCCTTTCCCGGACGGTTCAGACGGTATTATTGTTGCCACAACGCGCCCTGAAACTATGCTTGGCGACTCCGGTGTTGCTGTAAATCCCGATGATAAGAGATATCAGGACATAAAATCTTCTTCGGTTATACTCCCTATTCTAAACAGACAGATACCCATAATCACCGATACTTATGTTGATATGTCTTTTGGGACCGGGGCTCTTAAAGTTACTCCAGCGCATGATCCCAATGACTTTGAAATAGGAAAACGGCATGGACTTCCTGAAATTAAAGTAATAGATGACAACGGCAAAATGACATCGGATGCCGGAAAATTTGAAGGGCTTGACCGGTTTGAATGCCGGAAAGCCGTTATCAAAGCTTTAAAAGAAGATGGGTTGCTGATAAAAGTTGAGCCGATAAAACACAATGTGGGTCACTGTTACAGGTGCAAGACAATTATTGAACCTAATCTATCAAAGCAGTGGTTTGTAAAGGTTAAGCCTCTTGCTGAAAAGGCAATTGAGGCTGTCAAAAATAAAAGCACAAGAATTGTGCCGGAAATGTGGACAAATACCTACTATGACTGGATGAATAATATAAGAGATTGGTGCATTTCCCGCCAGATCTGGTGGGGGCATCAGATACCTGCATGGACATGTGAAAAATGTCAGAATCTTGTCGTAGCAATGGAATCGCCGTCAATATGTCCCTGTTGCGGATCAAACAGCCTTGTTCAGGAGACCGATGTTCTTGATACATGGTTCAGCTCGGCTCTGTGGCCCTTTTCTACAATGGGCTGGCCGGAAGAGACCAAGCTGCTTAAAACCTTTTACCCTACATCTGTTCTTGTTACAGGCTTTGATATACTTTTTTTCTGGGTGGCGCGCATGATGATGATGGGGCTACATTTCATGAATGATGTCCCGTTTAAAGATGTATATGTTCATGCGCTGGTAAGAGATGAAGATGGCAAGAAGATGAGCAAGTCAAAAGGAAACGTGATTGATCCTTTAAGCATCATAGATAAATACGGAACTGATTCTTTTCGTATGACACTCGCCGTATTTGCCGCGCAGGGCAGAGATATAAAGATGTCGGAAAAAAGAGTGGAAGGTTATCGCCATTTTGTAAACAAGTTCTGGAATGCCGCCCGTTTTGCACTAATGCATTTGACTGAAAATCACTCTGAGTTGAAATTTGAAAGCATGTCTTTGCCGGATAAATGGATACTTACAAGGCTTAAGAATGTTACTGATATAGTTTCAGACGCTATTGACAGCTACAGATTTAATGATGCGGCAAGTACTCTATATAAATTCGTATGGCATGAGTTATGTGACTGGTATCTTGAAGCCATAAAGCCTTGTCTATACGGAAATAAGGGAGAAAAGAAAAAAGAAGCGGCTCTTAGTGTTTTACAGCGTGTATTTCATGATGTGCTTATTCTGCTTCATCCTTTCATACCCTTTGTAACAGAAGAAATCTGGCATAAGCTTCCCGGAACAGAAGGCTCAATTATGAAGGCAGTGTTCCCTGCTGATGTTAATGACTTTGAATCTCTATTATGCGATTTAGCCTCAGAACCGATGATGGATATTGTTATGGAGGTTATTACCGGGATAAGAAATGTAAGGGGTGAAATGAATATTGCGCCTTCAGTATCGCTACATGTAATCTTACATTCGGACAATGACTTTCTCGGAAGTATAGTGTCAAATAACGAAGATATTATTATCAATCTTGCCGGACTTAAGTCTTTTGCATCGGGAAAACCTGGTATAAGGCCAAAGAAAGCAGCAACTACAGTGATTGGCGATGCAGTAATTTATATTTTACTGGAAGACGTAATTGATTTTGCTAAGGAAAAAGAACGCCTTGAAAAAGAACTTGCAAAACTGAAAAATGAGATATCAGGATTAATTAAAAAGCTTAACAATGAGGACTTTCTCAAAAAAGCCCCCGATGATGTAGTAGAAAAAGTAAAGGATAAACACAATTTAGCACTGGCGAAACAACAGAAAATTATTTCCAATCTTGAAAAGATAAAAAGTATTGAAGAAGAATAATAACTTTTTTTGGGATGTTATAATATGCACTCATTAAAGCATCTGATTCAAATCGCACTCGAAGAAGACATAGGCTCCGGTGATATCACCACGGACTATACTGTTGATCCAGAAATAAAAGGCAAAGGCATAATTGTTGCCAAAGAATCACTTATCATAGCAGGTCTTGAAGTAGCCAAGGATGTTTTTACTTTTATCGATCCTGAAGTTATTTGCAGACCTTTTTTTAAAGATGGTGATTTGGTCAAAAACGGCGACACAGTTATGGAGATTGAAGGAAAACTTCGTGTCCTTTTAATAGGTGAGCGTACGGCTTTAAACTTTATGCAGCGCTTATCAGGAATCGCAACAAACGTGCGATCGTATGTCGAACTTTTTGGCAATAAAAAAATTCGTCTTGTTGATACACGTAAGACCATACCGGGATGGAGAGTTTTGGAAAAATATGCTGTTCGGGTTGGAGGAGCATATAACCATAGAATCGGATTATATGATGGTGTTTTGATAAAGGATAATCATATTGTTGCTTGCGGTGGTATTTCAAAAGCAATTGAACGAATTCGTGACAAAGTATCACATCTTGTAAAAATAGAAGTTGAAGTTTCAGACCTGCCTTCCGTAAAAGAAGCTCTTGCTGCAAAAGCAGATATTATAATGCTCGACAATATGGATGTCCATCATATAAAAGAAGCGGTTGCTCTAATCAACAAGAAGGCAATAGTTGAAGTTTCGGGCGGTGTTACAAAGGAAAATCTGAATTTCCTTTCCGATACGGGTGTTGATATTATTTCAATCGGTGCGCTTACCCATTCTGCAAGAAGTATGGATTTAAGTATGCGTATTATTTAATGATACCACTTCGTGATACAATAACTTCCAAAAATTATCCGGTAGTAAACAACGCCATAATAGGTATTAATATAGCTGTGTTTCTAATGCAGCTTTTCCAGGGCCAGAATCTATACAATTTTGATTACTTATACGGCCTTGTGCCAGCGCGTTACTCCATACCCCGGATCTCCTCTGATTTTACAGCTACAGAGCAAATATTTCCCTTTATATCTTTCATGTTTCTCCACGGAGGTTTCCTGCATGTTTTGGGTAATATGTGGACCCTGTATATATTCGGCGATAATGTTGAAGACCATATGGGTCCTTTTCGCTACCTTATATTTTATCTTGCATGCGGGCTTATATCAGGATTGACGCATCTTAGTTTTAATTTTTATTCCAATTTTCCTACAATAGGAGCAAGCGGAGCTATTGCAGGGGTAATGGGCGCTTATTTTATTTTATATCCTAATGCAAAAATATTAACGCTGATTCCTATTATTATAATTCCATGGATTATTGAGATACCGGCTTTTTTCTTTTTGATTTTCTGGTTTTTACTTCAGATCTTAAATGCTGCCGGAAGCAGCGGACAAGCCGGAGGAATCGCATGGTGGGCACATATCGGCGGATTTATATTCGGAATGATCTGGATTAAAATGTCGTCATTTGTACCGGAAACCGGTTTAACCGGAATAACAAGACATCTTACAGGAAAGAAGAAAAGCCACAGGCTACAGGTTATAAGACCGGTCAGTACGGGAAACGACGGCTATCTATACGGCATTCTTCAAATTACTCCGTATGAGGCAGCAATGGGGACACAAAAAATTGTCAGCATCTCACATGGATTTAAAAAAAAATTTTATAAAGTAGTGGTGCCGGCCGGAGTTTCCGAGGGAAGCATACTTCGATTAAAAGGATTTAGCTATCAGGCAGAAAATGGCTTAAAAGGTGATCTATTCCTTAAAATGGTTATTGAGGAATAGCAGGTACAAGTTGGGTGGACGAAGAGGGCATTGCGGATACAAATTTAATCACAAGCCGAAAACCGGATGACCTTTCAGCTATGCAATATTATTAGGTTGCATTTTTGATACTGACAACCTTCTTCCTGTAATGTAGCATTCGGTAATTTTGCAGTGTATCCAACATTTCAAGCTGTAAGTAATGAATCGATCATTTCCATTAAACTAATAGATTTCTAACACAAATCATGATAATAACATATTGCAAGTAAAAGGTTGGTTA
>JAHIFE010000008.1 GCA_018901125.1 Pseudomonadota bacterium
AACATACATGGACTTAATAAGCTTGCTTAAAACTGCAAGCACAGGCGCATCTTCATGCCCCATTCTAACCGCATCAAAAACATAAGCCACAAAAGATACCGCTGATGACGTGCTCCAACCCTCATTCGGGAAATAATCTTTCTTAGAAATATCATTTACCTCAAAAGTGGCTAAATTGTTTTCAGGAAGTGTTTTTAGAAATGAGAGAGTTTTTGGAAGCGCTACGGAAAGTAAACGGCTATCGGCTATAAGTGCCGTTTTGAAATTATTTCTATCCAAAATTCCTGACGCTATCTCAGCAAGATCATCAGCAATTAATTTTATTTTTTCATCACAAAGATCTTCTGTTATTTTTTTTATGAAAAGCAGTTGATGAATTCCATGCCATTTTTCGCTTAGGTTCGATGATTCTGTAAAATTTCTTGATGCAAGTGAAATAGCAAGCCTGTGGCCATTCGGCACAACCATTGATTCGAAACTCGCCCGGTATTCAAGAAGAAGATTCTTTAAACGGACAAGGTCGGAAAACTCGTATTTAAATACAAGTTCATTTATAATATCAAACATCATATCAACATTTCTTTCAAGGCATTTCCCGTTAAAAGAAACAAAAGGAATACATGAGCCGGAACTATCAAATCCTGTCCTTGCATTTGATGAAAGCCCGATTCCTCCGGTGTATAGATCAATGCGCTGAGCCATATCCGAATAATCCCTTAAGGATGTGCCAATCCTTGAAAAGGCAAAACAGAAAAAGGGGACAAGCGGAATAAGCCTTTGTTTCAGCGACTGAGTTCCTGCTGCTGCGGTAAAGTAAAGAATGCCTCCGGTAGGCTTCTCGTAACATGAAACCGGAATATCATCATATAATGAGACCTCTTTAATTTTTTCAACAGATGGGGGAATATCATAAATCTCAAGTGTCGGAAGGCAGGATAAATCTTCTTTTTTTAGTTGAAGCATTTCAAGACGTTTTGTATCTTCAATAATTTTCTCGATACCTTCTTTAGTTAGTCCGGCTTTAATGCTTTCAAGCCCTGCATTAATGCGCTCTGTTTCTCTTTGCTCCATATCCTGATCAGGAGATAGTGTTAAAAGTACCCTGTGATTGTTTTTAATAAAATATTTATTTATCCTGTTTTCAAAAAGTGGTTCTCTTAACAATTCTTCCCGCAATCTTTGAAGGTCGGCATCAAGATTAAGTATTCTGGTCGGATCTCCATCGTGAAGCCAACTTCCGGTAAATGAAAGCATTAGTTTTATACCATAAGGATATGGAGTGTTTGTCACTTCCTTGCGGTGAAACTCTACCTGATGGATAGCTGATTCGATAAGATTTTTATCTATGCCGTTGCTTACAAGATCAGAAAGAGTGTCAAATAACATCTTTTCAATTATATCGGCATCTGATTCCTTGACATCCTTTAGACCGCAAACAAACATAGTATCTTTGTTTCCCGGGTCATATCCTGATGAATCTGAAAGTGAAGTACCAAGACCGGAATCAATCAATTTTTTACGAAGAGGAGAAGAAGAATTTCCGATAAGAATATGCTCTAAAAGCACAAGAATGAGCAATTCGAAAGTATCGGTTATATCCGACATAAGCCATGCCATACATATCTGGTTTTTTTTGAACGTCTCTTCATTCTTTGCAAGAGGATAAAAATATCGAATCTTTTTCGGCTCAACCCATCGGGGATGTGAAGGAACAGATGTTTGAGGATCTATAGCGCTGAATTTATCAAGTACTTTTTCATTGATAAAAGAAAGGCTCTCACTCAAAGGTGTATCCCCGTAAGTATAGAAAAAAGCGTTGCTCGGATGATAATGTCTTCTATGAAATTTCTTCAGATCCTCATAAGCAAGAGTCGGAATAACGGCAGGATCTCCTCCGGAATTAAAACCATATGTGGTCAAAGGATACAGTGCATTCAATATTGAACGCGCCATAACCTGATCAGGAGAAGACATTGCTCCTTTCATCTCGTTATAGACAACTCCTTTATATACAAGATTTGGTCCGTTGGTACCGGATGAATCCATTTCAATGCGATATCCTTCCTGTCTGAAATTAAGCTCTTCCAATAGCGGGAAAAAAGCCGCATCAAGATACACTTTCATAAGATTATAATAATCTTTTTTGTTCTGAGTTGAATAAAGATACATAGTCCAATCGGATGCAGTAAAAGCATTCATGAATGTATTAAGACTTCTTTTAATCATGGAAAAAAAAGGATCGCGTACCGGATATGTTTCAGACCCGCATAAAACAGTATGTTCCAGTATGTGTGCAACTCCGGTTGAATCGGCAGGAACAGTCTTAAAAATTACGGAAAAGGTGTTTTCTTTATCACTATTACTTATATGAATGTGTCTTGAACCCGTTTTAATGTGATTCAATTCATAATAAAAAGAATTTATATCCGGGAGCTCTACTATTCTTTTTACTTTGTATCCGGAAATCGGATCTCCCTCATAAATATCTTTGTTAATACTGTCAGTTGATCTTTTCATCAAAACCTCTATTCCTGAATAGTTAAGCCCCATTTACATCACGCCGAAGTTTTTATATCAGATGCCCACCAATAATTTTACCTTTTCAAATATAGCCACGAACTAAAAAACTTTAAAATGCTAAATAGCAACGTACGTTCCTCTGCTTTTACGTTTTATTTTTCCTAATTTATTCAACCTGAATATGATGTTACGGATTTTCTTTTCCTGAAAACCAGTTTTTTCCTGAATTTCCTCAAACCCAGCTCCCCGATCATAACTTTTAATTACCTCCAGCACTATTTCAAAAGCCGTTTTTACAGGTTTGTTCAAGGAGGTCATTCCACCAGCAGGTAACCGCCCCCCTCTTATGCCAAAATTTTTTATCAGTATCTCCAGATTTTCTAGTTTAGCCATAACTTTTAGAAGATCTTTTCTCGATGGAATGTCATAAGTTAGCATAAAAAACTTAACCATTGCATCAAAACTA
>JAHIFE010000039.1 GCA_018901125.1 Pseudomonadota bacterium
ATCATATTGATATGACAATGTAAATATCTTTTTGGCTTTTTCTATTATTTTATTGTTAAAGAACAAATTGTATACTGAATTATGACACAGTCTGGAAGGCCGGTAACCAGTAATTCCATTGGGTTCTGGATACCGGATCAAGTCCGGCATGACGGTTTGGGTGTTTCACAAAATTATTAAATGGCATATTAATTCTAAATGCGGTTACCCTGCTGAGCGTAGTTGTCTTTCTTGACCGCAGGCCCTCACTTATCCGCTCTCGGCCTGCGGGTGCAGGTTCATAAACAGCTTTTAACTTATTGTTGCAGTTAACTTATCACCATCAACAACAGCGGAATATTTTATAACCGAATGTGGAGCAGGACCAAAAATTTTCTTTCCGTCAAAATCATATGTGGACTTGCTTATACTGCAACATTGAACAGTATTGGTTCCAGGAACCGGATCAAGACGACGGTGCCCGACATGGGAGCAACGGTTTTTAAAGACATAATACTGCTGGTCTTCCCCAAAAAATACGAGTATTCTCTCAGGAAGATCTCTTCCTTCCAGGCGGATGGCTCCGCCTGGATTTTTTAGTTCGGGGACCTTCTTCAAGTCAAGAATTAGTTTTCCATCGGAATAGCTCCAGCAAGTTGAGTCTTTGGGTTCAGATGTAACAGGAAGTCCCAGAATACGCTGGAAAAAATTTCTTTTCGACGACTTAATTTTCATGGCTTTTCCTCCCTTATCTTGTATTATTAATACTTTTTTGCGAGCTTCTCTTTAATCATAGAATCAAATTTGTCTTTATTGATTATGACCCGCTCATGTTTTCCTTTTGCGATCATATCTATATCATCATATGCTTCTACTTCAAAAACTAATCGTCGTTTTTCAACCATAACAAGTTTTATCTTGGCAGTTACTTCTTATTATGTAGAGCCAGTTTCAAAACATTTCAGTTTAGTCAAGGTCAAGGCGGGCGAAAATTTTAACCAAAGGAATACATAGAGTATTTCAAGGATTAAAATTTGAGGCCAACTCTGAGATCGGCCAAAATGGGACGTTTTGCAATTGGCTCTGTATATTAAAGCGTTAAAGGAGGGCTTTCAAACTCCCCTTTTCCTGTACCGCCTGTATGCGTATATTTTATCGAAGCGGTCGGGTTAATCATAGAAAATTTATTTATAAGACAATAAAATTCTGATATTTGGACTGAATATTAATTACAGTAATATTTATATAAAATCAAATGTGTTTTATCATCACAGAAAATATATGTTAGATATATATAATCGCCTTAATTTGTGGGAGTGGATAGAAAGAAATTCGGATAAAAACCGGTCAGATTGATGTATTGGTGGTCCACGGCGCAAGACAATTACCAAACAATATTTAAAAAGAGTAGCCGCTGTCATCTTAACACCCTACCTGTCATGCCAAAGTGCAGCATTACATATACTCCCTAGTAATTACATTGCTGGATACCGGATCAAGTCCGGTATGACGGCTTAGGGTGTTTGCACAAAACCATTAATTCCAAATGCGGTTACCCGGCCGCTATTCTTTTTATAATATTGATTATTGCTTCAAGATATACTATAAAAATTAATATGAAACAGGAAAAAGAAAAAGTATTAGCCAAATTCAAGCCGTTTTTATGGTCTTACGATTTAGAGCAGATCGATTTGAATAAAGATAAAAAACGGATAATTACTAATGTTTTAAATCTTGGTACAAAAGAAGCCACGGATTTATTATTTAAGATATATGACAAAGCTGAAATCAAAAAGCAGGTAGAAGAACCTCTACCTGGCGAATGGAGCGACAAATCATTAAATTACTGGTCGATTTATTTTGATATTAAACCGCAGCAGGCTAAAAATGTTTTACGGCATCTTGGATAAAAAAAGGCAAAACTTATTGCCACAGCTTGCGTCTCTTAAAAATGAATTTTATTTAGCAGGAGGCACCGCCCTTGCTCTGCAAATTGGTCATCGGGACAGCATTGATTTTGATTTTTTCACAACCGGTGATTTTGACACGAAACTGCAGTTCCAAAAAATAAAAAAAGACCTAAACACATTCAAACTGACCAAAATACATGAAGAAAAAAATACGCTTACCATTCTGGTTGACAATGAGATAGTACTCAGTTTTTTCGGTTATAACTATCCGCTGATAAAAGAAGTAATAAACGAGAAATATCTTTGTCTGGCTGCAATAGAAGATATTGCGGCAATGAAAATGTCAGCTATCTTAAGTCGGGCCAGCAACAAAGACTATATTGATTTGTATTTCATCCTGCAGATTCATAAACTGAAAGATCTGTTGGAGTTGGCAGAAAAAAAATTTCCGGATATCGACATCAATCTGATCCTTAAAAGCCTTGTTTATTTTGCGGACATTGCCATGGAACCTATAAATTTTAAAAATGAAAAAACAGTTGATTTTGAAGATGTTAAAGCTTTTTTAATCAAAACCATCAAGAATTTAATACTTATTCAAAAATAGCTTACGATTAGTCTATCAGATTATTTCATTAATAAGCGTGCTTTTTACCTCCCGGCTTCCGCTAAAACAACAAATATTCAAATACCCAATCACTGTCTACTGCGGACGGCACGCACATAACAACCACCTGACTTACCGTAGTAAACATAAATGAACCGTTTGATGCAAGCCGTTTAACGATGGATTTAGATTAGCATCAAACAGCTTTAATTACATCAAAGCAAATACTGCTTTGAGCTTTTCGGCGAGAAAGCCCGAATAAGGGCGTTGGAGCGAAACAACTCCGGGAGGGACAATTTAAGGGCTTCTCTCTGAATTCTTTAATCTGGATAAGGAATGATGTGGCGGTCAGCTAATAGCTGGGATGTCGGATAAACGTAACGATTAGATATAGAATTCGCCGCATGAGAGAACCGCCGAAACCAAAATGCACATTACAACAGGTGCACTACCGGAGCTGCGCTCTCAATTTGGCATATAATGTAATTATCTGATTATATTATATTTAAATCCATAATATTTTTACTTGACATAAGGAGTATAGAATGTCCGTTCGCAGTAACAGTTGTTCATCTATCGGGTTAAAGTCCCGTCCGGGAAATTGTCCGTGCACCCGGTAGTTCAAGGGAGCGGCGTTCTGGCAACAGGGGGTCGTGAGTTCCCAATTGGCAAAACGGCAGGCCGTAGCGAAAGTGAACCTATAAGTAGCCTCGTGAATACTAACGAAGATGCCGACCCAGTGGACGTGTGGGGAAGGTCGAAGCCTGGCAGATTGGAAAACGGAAGCGTTTGCCGGGATCTTCCGGGGTAGCAGGGGCGGCATGTTGCAGAAGATGAACAACCCAGTGCTGGAGACCCAATGCGGTGATACACGAGGTATATCAACCGGTGCGTATAAGGCAAGACCGAAATCGTATCGGGCTGCATTGGGAGTCGGAGGGGTCTATAGTACCGTTTAAGGGTATGGGACAACATAACCCGCCCGAGGGAAGAGACCCTGCTTTGTTTACGCAACCAAAGAGTGGAGGATAGGGGGATTGCAGAAATGCTAACAACTCCGGAAAATATCAGGACACTACAGAGGAAGCTTTACCGCAAGGCCAAGCAGGAACCGGTTTACCGTTTCCACGCCTTGTACGACAAGGTTTATCGGGCAGACATCCTCAGTCATGCCTATAATCTTGTTTGTTCCAACAAAGGCAGCGCCGGTATAGATGGCGTTACCTTCGGGGACATCGAGGCAAAAGAAGGGGTAACCGCTTTCATAGCGGAGCTGGCGGAGGCGCTGAGAAACAAGAGGTATGAACCAAGTTCGGTCAAACGAGTGAAGATACCTAAGCCTGACGGAAGTCAGCGCCCTTTGAGTATTCCGACCATTCGTGATCGGGTGGCTCAGATGGCGGCAAAGCTGGTCATCGAGCCGATATTCGAAGCTGATTTTTGTGATACTTCCTATGGGTTCAGACCCGGGAGGTCTGCTCATGATGCCATCGATGATGTAGCAAAATCTCTGAATCAAGGATACAATCAAGTTATTGATGCTGATTTATCCAAGTATTTTGATTCTATACCCCACGCCAAGCTCATGATCATGGTCGCCGAGCGGATTTGTGACGGAGCGATGTTGCATCTGATACAGATGTGGCTCAAGGCTTCAGTCATAGAGGAGGATAAAGATGGGACGAAGCGCACTATTGGTGGAGGCAAGGGCAACCGTAAAGGGACACCGCAGGGTGGAGTTATCTCACCGTTGCTGTCCAATCTGTTTTTGCATTTGTTGGACAGGATATGGGAGAGGCGGGGTTTAGACCGGCAGATAGGAGCACGTATCATACGCTACGCGGATGATATTCTTGTTCTATGTCGGAAAAGCAGTGAACCGGCGATGGCTATTATGCAAAGGGTTCTCGAACGGATGGGGCTTCGGTTAAACGAGTCCAAAACACGGGTGGTAAACGCCTATCATGGGAGGTTTGCCTTTCTCGGGTTTGAAATCCGGATGGCCAAGAGCCGTCGAACGGGAAACCACTATCCTCATGTCCAGCCTTCGAAGAAATCCCTGAAAGCGATCAAAGATCGTATTACCGGATTGACAGCCAGGACACGGACGATTATGCCTTTGGACTTGCTGGTCAACGAGGTAAACACAGCGGTTCGTGGTTGGGTAGGCTACTTTCATGTGCGAAATTGCAGCACGGTTCTAAGTGAGGTGCGGTGGCATTTGGAGGAGCGGTTAAGAACCCATTTACGGAAACGCCAAAAGATCAGAGATCGGGAAACAGGGTACGTACGGTTCACAAATCGGAATCTGTACGAGAAGTACGGACTCTACAAAGTGCCAACGACAGCGGGCTGGACAAATGTGCATGCCTTGCGGTGAAGAACATCGGAAAGCCGTGTGCGGGAAAACCGCATGCACGGAATGATGAGGGAGGGATGGTTGAGGCAGTCATGGTTAGGATATTGAGGCACCGCCAGACGAAAGGGGCGGAAACAGATAGGCCGAACCTAAAATTGTATAAACTATCTCTCTACTCTACTCAAAATGTCCCCTAATCCCCTTCTCTGTATGTTTGAGCTTCTTAATCACTAATCAACGGGCTGTTGCCTAAACCCCATTTCGCAAAAAGATAAAAATATGCCCAATATCATCAGGCATTGATCTTTATTTCTCTACGATTTAGAAAATTTTCCCAAGCCGACCAAAGTGAGTCATTATTTGCAAATGAAATTGTGAACTCAAGGTTATTA